>JBBRLC010000131.1:0-4887 GCA_038231595.1 Candidatus Nanopelagicales bacterium
GAGGTCCTTCGCATGCACGTGCACGATTCCGTTGGCATCGATGTCGAACGTGACCTCAATCTTCGGGACACCCTGGGGCGCAGGCGGAAGCCCGGTCAACTCAAACGTGCCGAGTTTCTTGTTGTACGCCGCCATTTCTCGCTCGCCCTGGAAGACCTGAATCAACACCGACGGCTGGTTGTCGTCAGCAGTGGTGAAGGTTTCGGAGCGTTTGGTCGGAATCGTGGTGTTTCGCTCGATGAGCTTGGTCATGATTCCGCCCTTGGTTTCCAGCCCGAGTGACAACGGGGTCACATCGAGCAGGAGGACGTCCTTCACTTCGCCCTTGAGTACGCCGCCCTGAAGCGCCGCACCGACCGCAACAACCTCATCAGGGTTGACGCCCTTGTTGGGCTCCTTGCCGCCGGTCAACTCACGGACCAAGTCGGTCACTGCGGGCATACGTGTGGATCCGCCGACGAGCACCACGTGCTCGATGTCCTTGATGGAAATGCCAGCGTCCTTGATGACCTGAGCGAAGGGTGCCTTGCATCGATCAAGCAGGTCAGATGTGAGCTCCTGGAACTGCGCACGCGTGAACTTTTCGTCGAGGAACAGCGGGTTCTTGTCACCATCGACGGTGATGTAGGGCAAGTTGATCGACGTCTGCTGTGAACTCGACAGTTCGATCTTTGCCTTTTCGGCTGCTTCGCGGATTCGCTGCATCGCCATCTTGTCCTTGGACAAGTCGATGCCGTTCGCGTTCTTGAACGACGCAACCAAGTGGTCGACGATCTTCTGATCCCAGTCGTCACCACCGAGGTGGTTGTCACCGCTGGTCGCTTTCACCTCAACGATGCCTTCGCCGATCTCGAGGAGCGACACATCGAACGTGCCACCACCGAGGTCGAACACGAGGATCGTGTGCTCGATGTCGCCCTTGTCCAAGCCGTACGCCAGCGCGGCCGCCGTGGGTTCGTTGATGATGCGCAAGACATTGAGGCCGGCGATCTCGCCAGCCTCCTTGGTCGCCTGACGCTGTGAGTCGTTGAAGTAGGCGGGCACCGTGATGACCGCATCGGTGACTGCTTCACCGAGATACGCCTCGGCGTCGCGCTTGAGCTTCTGCAGCACGCGCGCGCTGATTTCCTGCGGCGTGTAGCCCTTGCCGTCGATGTCGACGGTCCAAGCCGTACCGACATGACGCTTGACGGAGCGAATCGTTCGCTCAACGTTGGTGACCGCCTGGCGCTTGGCGACCTCGCCGACTAGCACCTCGCCGTTGCGGGCGAAGGCCACGATCGAGGGGGTGGTGCGGGCGCCTTCGGCATTGGCGATAACTGTTGGTTCGCCGCCTTCAAGTACGGCGACGCACGAGTTTGTGGTGCCTAAGTCGATACCGACTACTCGGCTCATGAATATGTCCTCAATGCTGGTGGGGATAGTTTTTCTGGGACCATTCAACTCGCGACTCGACTAAATTGTCAACTCGAAAGCAGATTACTTGAGTCTTTGTGGCTCAATAGAGGCAACCCGGCGGCGGCAATCTTCATTCCCGGCGTCAAGGGCCAATCGGGAGCCGGTGGCCCGTACATGCGGAGCCCCCGAGAGGCGGCCGAGCTGGACGCGAGGGGTCACCTCGGCTCGCGCGCGCGGAACCGAGGAAACCGCGGCGCGCGGCCGACTTTCCCTAGGTCCCGATCACCCGGATGACCGAGCTGTACGTCGCGAGGTGATACGAGGAGGCGGGGATATACACGCGGTAGTACCAGCGGCCCTTGAGAAGCACCGACCCAATCGAGTAGAGCGACGTCGGCGTGGTTCGGCCGGACTTGATGGTGTGCCACTTGCCTTTGTAGAGCCGTTGGAGGTACGCCGTGACTCGCGACGTCGGTCCGACCCGACCATAGACATAGATGGTGCGGCCGTGACGTCGGCTGGTGGCCGACGACTTGATCGAGACTGACCACTTCACGCTGACCGAGGTGTAGGCGGAGTACGCCCAGGCGGTTCCGGTGATCGGGTCCTGAACCGCGATCCGATAGTCCCGACTCAGCAGTGGCGTGGCGTTGTACGCGAAGAGACCGGTCGACGTCGTGTACACGTAGGTCGCCGGGACGTATGCGCCCACGCCATGCACGCGACTATCCAGGCGTACCAACCAGTTGCGCCCAACGCCGGTCCCCGAGATGTTGACCAACGACGAAAGCTTGCTCGTACCGCCGTAAGTGACCACCGCGAGATTCCGCGTCAGTGGCGAGGCCGTCAATGTGCGACCCGTGCCCACCCGCCAAATCGTGTCTGTCCAGTTGCCTCCCGACGGATAGGTGGCCGCGACGTAGGGCGCCACTGTTTGAGCACCGGTCCACACGTCGGAGTTCGCCGGATCCGGATCAGGGACGGCCGATGAACGCATGCTCCAGAGAAGGAACGGCGACCCGGACGCGACATCGTCGACGCCGGTCAGAGGGTGATAGGTGGCACCAGACAAGCGGAGGAACGGCGTCGCCAGCCACGAACCGTCTGATGCGCGCGCGTCATGTAGCACTCCCACGCTGGAACCGGTCCACACGACATTCGCACCGAGGTGAACTTGGTTCAACGAATCCAAAGTGATCGCTGGCGCCCACAAGTTCGCGCCGAGTCGGGAGTACGTCTCGTCGCTCGTCAATGTCGACGTTGCACCTGTCGTGGTGTGAATGAGGCGGATGCAATTGCGGACAACGACATCGGTGTCCGGCGTACACGAAGCGGTTGACGCCGTCCACAAATCGTTACCCCGGACGACAGCCGACAACGGTTGGAAGTCTCCCCCGTAGAACGCAACGGTGCCGGTCGATGCTGGGGTGGTCGAGGCGACATCGGTCGGTGGGACTGGTGCACCGCCGGTCGCGGCAACGCTAGTTTCCCCAAACGTATAGGGGGAACTCGTGCCGGAAACTCGTACAACCCCAATGTTGGTTGTCGGAGCCGAACCCGAGGTGAGCCAATACGTGAAGTAGGCATCCGCGTCGCCTGCCGCCGTACCGAACGATGTCGCGGCGGCCATTCCTTCATGCGCGATGCTCAGCGAGTGGTTGTCGATGTTGAGAAGAGGGGGGTTGTTGGGATCGGGGGGCACGAGGCCGTCGAGATTCATCGTGAACAAGTTCGTGCCGATCGGTGCGAGAGTCACCGGGTCGAACGAGTTTGTTCGCACGACCACCTTGTTCGATGTGACCACCAGCAGTGGCTCGTCGAGCAGGACGGTCGGTGACGTAAAGAGGTCGCGCGGCACGAAGTCAGTGGCCGAGGCCGGTGCGTTGGTCTTGGAGACCAGGATGACAATCCGACTGCCGACGAAGGCGTTGGTGTTGTCGTACTCAGTGAGTGCGACGGTGATGAACCAGCGTCCCGTGCGTACGTCGTAGAAAACCTGCGGAGAGGAGGCGACTTCGGCGCCGAGGAATCCGGCGAAGAGATCCAACGATTCGCGGCGGAGCAGGACGCCGGTGGGTTTGTCGTAGTACGACACCGATCCGTTGTTGACCTCGATCACCTTGGTGGGTCCCACGCCGATCGACGGACTCGGCGGGGTCGCGTAGATCGCAGACGTGCCGTACGCCGAACCGATTTGATCGGCGTTCTGGCGCGACGTTGTCGCATCAATCCGGCGCAGTCCTTGCAAGTTGGTGGAGTTTCGCGTCGGGGGCGCGATTCCTTGGGGCGCCGCGACGGCACCTAACGCAGCCTGGGGCACATTCATGGAAGAAGAGCGGAGGTGCGCGGAGGCGGGGAGGCGCTTGCTCGCACCGAGCTGGGTGGCAGTTGCCGCAGCGCGAGTGGTGGGTGCAGCCGACGTTCGAGGCGACGCCGCTGACGCCGAGAGCGGCACAACGATCCCGGCAGCAACAGTTAAGGCAATCGGCAGGCAGATCGCACGGCGTACACGCACTCGAGATTCCTCACGTCGGCCCGCGCAACCGACCCTCGATCAGCCGCGCGAGAAGAAGACCTGATTCTCGATCGACCCAAGGATCGGCGCGCTTTCGGTCATGGCCGCTTCATCGCCCGTACGGCGCACGTGTCATAACCGAACGGGCGCAAGGCCTCACCCAAGTGGTCTAGTTAGACGACGTGGACCTTCAGCGTGCGGCTCACACCCGTGCCGTGCCACGTTGTCGCGAAGTCCACAACTCGAAGGTACTTGTAGCCTCGAGAGGTAGAGCGGATTCGGAAGGCGTATGCACCGGTTGAAAAGACTGCGGCCGTGGTGATCGAAACCCAACGCCCGCTCGAGAGCCGCTGCAAGGTGACGCGGCCGCCGACCGGGGCTGCTTTGCCGGTCACGACGAAGTACTTACGTTTCTTCGGTCGATAGTTGCTCGCTGCGGTCGAGACAACCGGGTTGACCGTGACCGGATTGCTGGAAACTGCTGCTGCAGTTCCCACCGAGCCCGCAACGATCGCCACGTAGTAGCGGCTCGTGGCCGACGGCTTCACGTTCCACGTGATCACACCCGCGGAATTCGTCGTGCCCGTGCCGTAGAACGCGTATGACGTGCTGGGGTAGAGCCGACGGTAGAGCCGCATCGCAACTCCGGAAGCAACCCCGCCCCGGTAGCTGTTCGCCTTCGCGGTGATCCTCAGTGTCGCGCCAGCGCTGATCGTGGTGGCGCTGACGCTGATCCTGGTGGCCAACTTGTCGAGTTCGGTGGCATGCACGGCGTTCTTCACGGTAAGCAGGTCCGCACCAGACCAACCAAGTTGTACGGCGGCCGCCACCAATTCGTGACCCAGGTCGGCGTAGGACGCACCCGGGAGCAGGGTGTTTTCAACCCGCCAATACAAGTCGCCCATCTTGGTGATCCCGGCTAACTGACCGCTGCCCTGGTCAATGCCCAACCCAGTGACAGTGACGCCATTGAA
>JBBRLC010000132.1:0-4871 GCA_038231595.1 Candidatus Nanopelagicales bacterium
ACAACGACTAAGACAACAATTGCGATCAAGAGCGCCAATGCGGGTCCGCGTCGAATTCCGGCTACGCGCTTCGGTCGCTGATCGGCGTAGATCGCCGCCACCGCGATGATGTCGGCTCCCGTCGGACTGGGAGCGACTCCACCGGGAATGATGGCGGTGTCTGCCTGCGGTGGCGGTTCGATTGTGTCCGGATCGCGTGCTGCATCCGCCGGGAAGGTCAGACCGGGCAAGCGTTCCCGTGTTCGTGGTTCCCCCGCGGCCCCGACGACAACCGGCGACCCGGAGTCGTCGGTTGAATCAACAACGTCGGCAACGACAGCCGTCACGTTGTCGGGGGCACCAGCTTCGAGTGCCGCCTCGACGAGCGCAGTCACTGCGGCTGTCGGATTAGACAAGGCAAGACCGCGTGCCAATTCAACGCTGGAGACCACTCCGGAAAGTCCGTCGCTACACAGTAGGAAGCGATCGCCTTCGCGTGCCTCGCGTACCGACACGTCCGCTTCGACGACGTGAGTTCCGTCGATGGCTCGCATCAAGAGGGACCGTCGCGGGTGCACGAGCGCTTCTTCTGGAGTGATCCGGCCCGCGTCTACCAATGTTTGGACGTAGGTGTGATCGTGGGTGATCTGAGTGATCTCGCCGTCGCGCAATAAGTACGCCCGAGAATCGCCTACGTGGATCAAGGCGATGCGGTCGTCGAGCATCGCGATTGCGGTGAGCGTCGTACCCATGCCGCTCAGATCGGGGTTGGTGTCGATAACGTCAACGATGCGTTGGCCCGACCTTGTGACCGCATCGGCAAGTTCCTCGATCAGGTCATCGTTGTTGAGCCCCGGGCGATCCAACTCGGCCACTGTGGCGACCGTCATGGCGCTAGCGAGTTCGCCCGCAGCGTGCCCGCCCATCCCATCGGCCACTGCGACAAGTCGCGGGCCGGCGTACGCAGAATCTTCGTTCCCAGATCGGATCAATCCGATCTCGGAACGCGCGGCGTAGCGCAAGGCCAGTGGCACGGACTACTTCCTCAGTTCGAGTGTCGTGCGTCCTACTTTGATTGGCACGCCCAGAGGTACGGCGGTCGGTGCGGTAATGCGAGTCCGATCCAACCAGGTGCCGTTGGTGGAGCCGAGGTCTTCGACGATCCAGCGGCCGCCTTCGGCGGGAGTCATCCGCGCGTGTCGGTTACTTGCGTAATCGTCATCGAGAACAACGGTGGACTCGGGCGCGCGGCCTAACGTGATTGGCGCCGACGTAAGCGGGATCACGGTTCCCTCCAATGCGCCACCGGTGACGACCAACGTGCGCGGCCCACCTTTGTTCGCCTTCTGCGCCTTGGTGGGTTTCGGTCGTGATGTGGCTCCGCCCCGCGACGTCGCGGCCGCGAGTGGACGAGCTTCGCGTGGTGCTCGCAGATCCCGGCGAAGTACGCCAATGGCGATGAGCACGAGACTCCACAGCACCAACAGGAAGACCAACCGGATGACGGTGAGTGCGAGTTCGGTCATGTGCGGTGCCCAGGGCCTATCCGCGCCGGAAAGTGATCGTCGTTTTCCCAAGTTGAAGGACGTCACCGTCCTGCAAGGGCGCGCCATGGATCTTGGAGCCGGCCAGGAAGGTGCCATTCGTGGAACCAAGATCGCGAACGGTGACGTCTTGGCCCATCAGGAATTCCGCGTGGAATCGTGAGATCCCCGGGTCCTCGATCCGGATGTCCGCCTCGCTCCCGCGTCCCACCCGGGTGACTGGCTTGGTCATCGCATGGCTGACTCCGTCGATGACCAGCCGGGCCTGACCGGATCGGATCACTGGCTGCGGTGCAACAACGGGGAAGTCGGCGCCCTCGACGTCGGGAGCGGCTTCGCTGCGTACTCGGAATACGCCGGTATCGAGGCTGGTGTCCTCGCCTAGTTTGATCGCGACCCCGCTGATCAAGGTGTACTGCTGTTCACCGGCGTACTCCTGGACCATGGCCGCGAGTTCGCCCCGCAGCGCCGCGGAGTAGACCGAGAGACGCTCGTGGTCGCGGGGTGCGAGATCGATCGTGAAGGAGTTCGGTACGACGGTACGACCGCGCGCGATAACCGCAGCGTGGTCTTCCATCTCGCGTTGGATGGCCGAGGCAATTTCCACCGGCTGGACCTCGGCTTTGAACGCCTTGGCAAATGCACCGTTGACGAGACGGTCGAGCCGCTGCTCGAACCGATCGAGCAGACCCACGAGTCCTCCTCCGATGATGTTCTAGCACCTCAACGTGGGCGCCTGATCTCAGACGTTCCCTCGTGTTCGCGATCGTATCTGGGGTGGGCGTACTTTCTCGGCCAAGGCGGCGATGCAGTCGAATTTGCGAGCCCGAGTCGGGCCCTCCCCGCGTGTTAGCCTTGCGCCGCATTGCCCGACCTTTGGGCGTCACGCGCGAGTGGCGGAATTGGCAGACGCGCACGGTTCAGGTCCGTGTGCCCGTAAGGGTGTGGGGGTTCAAGTCCCCCCTCGCGCACACTTCTCCCCTTCCGCCGAGTCGGGACTTATGGCCCTATTTCGGGTCGATTGAGGGCTTTTTCCCCAGACTCGGCGGGGTGGGCTACATGGATTCGTCGACGACGTTGCCGGCCAGATGCAGGCGCAGCGGATCGATGCGCACGATCCCCGGCGGACCGGCTAACAGCGGAGGCATCTCCTCCATCATTCGGTGAAACGCCGACGACTGCTGATGCGCCACCTGCGCGTCGGAGTCGCGGAACCACTCGTGCAGCCAGACCAAGTCTTCGTCGTCGGGGTCGAGGCACACGAGAAACATCTCGGTACCGGGCTCATCCACCGCGATCGCATCGATATACCGATTGAGAATGTCCAACACGGCGGTACGCGCACCAGGCTTGGCAGGAATTCGCACCAACATCCCGATGCGCCCCGGCAGCAGGGCGTTAACCGGTCGCGCAACGAGGCCCTCGGAACTCTCGGTCATGGCCTCATCATCGCCCCTCGCGCCGAAGATCGACGCGTTGGCATGGCCCCAGGAGCACGCCAAGATGGGCTCATGCCCGAAATGCCCGAGGTGCAGGCGCTGGCCGACGCGATCCGCCGCGCGGCGGGCGGGTCCCGAATTGCCCGCGTCGAACTCGCGTCGCTGAGCGCCCTCAAGACCTACGACCCGCCGGTCACCGCGCTAGAGGGCGGGGTCTTGGAGGACGTACGCCGACACGGCAAGTTCCTCGATTTTGTGGTTCAGACCGACGGGCCGTACTCCCCGTTGCATCTCGTCGTGCATTTAGCGCGCGCGGGTTGGCTGCAGTGGCGCGAACAAGTTCCTGCGACCCCACCAAAACCAGGTAAAGGGCCACTTGCGTTCCGGGTGGGTTTTGTCGACAACGACGGCGCGGCTTTGGGCGGATTCGACCTAACCGAAGCGGGGACCCAAAAGAAACTGGCCGTGTATGTGGTTCGCGATCCACAAGAGATTCCCGGTGTCGCGCGACTGGGCCCCGATCCGATGGCGGACGACTTCAGCATTGAGTCTTTTCGCGCGATCCTCAACGCTGAGGGCCGAAAGCAACTCAAAGGAATACTTCGCGATCAGTCCGTCATCGCTGGTATCGGGAATGCCTACAGCGACGAGATATTGCACGTCGCGCGATTGAGTCCCTTCAAGACAGCGACGGGCCTAAGGCCCCCCGAAACCGAACAGTTGTATCGCGCCATGCGCGAGACCTTGACCGACGCAGTGACTCGCTCAGCGGGGTTGGGAGCTGCCTCGCTGAAGGCGGAGAAGAAACTCGGTATGCGCGTACACGGTCGGACTGGTCAAGCCTGTCCCGAATGCGGTGATGTCGTACGAGAGGTGTCGTTCGCCAATTCGAGTTTGCAGTATTGCCCCACCTGCCAAACGGGCGGAGAACCGTTGGCAGACAGGCGCATGTCGCGATTGCTGAAGTGACACGGGGGCGAGGTCGCCGAGGGTGTACGGTCCGACCACCATCGCGGGAGTCCGGCGCATCGGACTGAGAGGGCGACATGAGGGTCGCCGACCGCTTGAACCTGTCCGGGTCATGCCGGCGTAGGGAGAGGTGCCCACTGTGACATCGACGTTGCCGAATGCGGCCCCCGAGACGTCGTCGACTTCGCGGTCGACCGAAGCGCCACTGGTTCTCGATCTCGGATCACCACCACCGCGGCCGTTGAGTTTCCTTGATCAAGCATCGCTGTGGTGTTCACTCGGAGTGAGTTTGCTCATTCCGGCATCGGCGCTTTTTGTTCTCTACCCAGTTGTTGATGCACCAGGACTGACGATCGCGGCGGCGATGACAGCAATTGTGCTCGGCAGTCTCGCGGGTTCGGCATTGCTGGGGTTGTGCGCAGCGCCGGGGGCGAGAACAGGTGCCCCGGCGATGGCACTGCTCCGCGGGTTGCTCGGTCATCGCACGTCGTACCTGCCGACCGTGCTGAACCTGCTGCAATGTTTCGGGTGGGCCGCGTTAGAGATTTATGTCATCGCTGAGACGGCAACCAGGTTGACCTCGTCATCGTGGCGCACGACCTGGGTGATTGCCGCCGGACTGATTGCGACGTTGATGGCGGTGCGACCGCTCAAGGCCGTCAAGCTGGTCCGCAAATACCTCATCTGGCTGGTGTTACTTGCCACGATCTACCTCTTCTGGGGTGTCATGCGCGACGGGATCACGGCTCCAGTTGGCGGAGATTGGTCCGGATTTTGGGTTGCCTTCGATGTCGTCGTTGCGTTGCCAATTTCGTGGGCGCCTCTCGCGGCTGACTATTCGCGGCATTCGCGTACGTCTCGCGCCGCTTTCGGTGGCGCTTTCTTTGGATACGCGGCTTCGTGCATCACCTACTTCACCCTGGGTTTGCTCGCGGTCCTC
>JBBRLC010000133.1:0-4867 GCA_038231595.1 Candidatus Nanopelagicales bacterium
CCAACGCAAGACCGACCTCTTCGTGCAAACCAGTGGGGACCGCGACCCTGCAGTAGTCGAGTCCCAGGGCAATGAGTTCGGCAATGGTCGCCACGACGGGCCGACCACCCGCAACTGCGTGAACATCACCAGCGGGATCTGCGACGCCGACGAGGTCGACACCGTCGAGGGAGGCCAGAACGCGGGCGTGATTTCGTCCCATCATCCCCAGCCCGATCAGGCCGGCACGCAAGTTGGTCACTATGCACCGGCCTTTGCCACGGCATTGACGCTTTCAACTATTCGTTCAAGGTCTTCGGCTGAAAGCGACGGATGAATAGGCAGCGATAGCGCCTGCTGGGCAGCGGTTTCGGTCACCGGGAGGTCCATGGTCAGCCTGAACGACGGGAGCCGATGGTTGGGGATCGGGTAGTAAACACCGGTGCCGACGCCGCGATCGGCGAGGGCTACCGCCACGGCATCTCGATCCTGGTCGACGACGCGGATCGTGTACTGGTGATAGACGTGCACGGCTCCGGACGCCACTGGCGGCACGACAACGCCTTCAAGGTGGGCGTCCAAGAATGCCGCATTCTGCTGGCGCTGCGCAGTCCAGCCTGCCAACTTGCGCAATTGGACGCGCCCAATAGCGGCATGGACGTCGGTCATGCGCGTGTTGAAGCCAACGACCTCGTTTTCGTAGCGGCGTTCCATCCCTTGATTGCGATACAGCCGTACGAGCCGGGCGAGTTCTTCCGACGGAGTCGAGACCATCCCACCTTCACCGGAAGTCATGTTCTTGGTGGGGTAGAAGCTGAACGCACCGAAGTCTCCAAAGGCACCCACCGGCGTACCGTAAAGAGACGCGGCGTGCGCTTGGGCGGCGTCTTCAAACAACAGCAATCCATGCTCGTCGGCGATAGCACGGAACTCCACCATTGCTGCGGGGTGGCCGTACAGATGTACGGGCATAATCGCCTTCGTCCGCGGCGTGATCGCAGCGCGAACGGCTTCTGGGTCAAGACAGAAGTGATCCAGTTCAATATCGGCAAACACCGGCGTGGCACCGGACAACGCGACTGAGTTTGCCGTTGCCGCGAAAGTAAATGAAGGGACGATGACTTCGTCGCCGCGGCCAACGCCCGCGGCGATGATGCCCATGTGCAGCGCCGAGGTTCCGGAGTTCAATGCGACGCATGTACGGCCGCCGACGACGTGGGCGAACTCCGCCTCAAACGCGGCGACCTCTGGCCCGCCGGCGATCATTCCAGACCGCAACACTCGATCGACGGCTTCTCGCTCTTCGTCACCGATGATTGGTTTGGCAGCCGGAATCATCGGCGCCTTCGTCGCGGTGCTCATCCCGTGACCTCCGTCAAGATGTCAGGTCCAGTCTGCTTGTACAGGGAACCCGTGTTTGGGCAGCGGAAGAGATCTTCGCCCGCGTCCTCCAGCGGGACTCCAGCCCGACCGACCCAGCGAAGTCGTCGGGCTGGAACCCCCGCCACCAGTGCGAAATCAGGAACGTCTTTCACGACCACCGAACCTGCGGCGACCAGGGCCCACCGTCCGACAGTCACCGGCGCGACGCACGTCGTGCGGGCGCCAATCGATGCACCTTCACGAATCGTGACACCCACCTGTTCCCAGTCGTGCCCGCTCTTGAGCGATCCATCGGGGTTTACTGCGCGCGGGTAGTGATCATTGGTCAAGACGACGGCCGGACCGATGAAAACTCCGTCTTCAAGTACGGCCGGCTCATAAACCAACGCGTAGTTCTGAACTTTGCAGTTGTCGCCCATGTGCACGCCGGTGCCGATGTAGGCGCCGCGCCCGATAACACAGTTCGCCCCAAGAACGGCGCCTTCACGCACCTGTGCCAGGTGCCACACCGATGAGCCTGCACCAATGATCGCACTGTCGTCGACGTCTGCGGTGGCGACAACTTTGACATCAGATCGTCCATTGACTGTCATACATCTTCCATGGTGGCAGCGGTTTCACCGACGTTGACAAACGTCGTGTAGGCATCGACCACGTCCTGTGGCGGAGCGTGCAACCTCATGCGGCCTTGATGCATCCAGATTGCGTCGGTGCACATATCACGAATGGATCCGAGGGCATGACTCACGAACACCATAGTTCGCGCCTGACCGACCAACTCCATCATCTTGTTGGTGGCCTTCTCTTTGAACTTGGCGTCACCGGTGGAAAGTGCCTCATCCACTAGCAAGATGTCGGGTTCCATGTGAACTGCGACCGCGAAGGCCAATCGCGCATACATGCCCGAGGAATACGTCCGCATCGGCAGGTCCATGAAGTCGCCGAGCTCGGTCCAGTCAGCGATTTCCTCGTACTTCGCTTCGATCTCACTACGGGTGTAGCCAGCTGCTAGTCCGCCCAGGACCACGTTTTCGTGGCCGGAGAGTTGGCCGTTGAAACCGACTCCGAGCGACAAGAGTGTGCTGACGCGACCGCGGACTTCGATGCGACCCCTCGTCGGCGGAAGGATCCCGGCTATGGCGCGAACTAGCGTCGATTTGCCGGCGCCATTGCTGCCGATGATGCCGAGAACCGTCCCCTGCCTTACGTCAAAGGAGACACCTCGGACGGCTTCGATCTCACGGACTTGGCGTTCGCCCCGACCAGCCCGCAGAATCGCGCTGCGCAGGGTCGGTCGCTTCTCGAAAGTTGTTCGATAGGTGATATCTAGATCACGAACACTAATCGTGAGGCGTTCAGATGCGGACGGCAAAGTCACGCTCCCTCGTGAGGAACATGAACGCCCCGAGAAACAGCGATGCGAGCGACCACGCCAGCGCAATACCCCAGGTTCCTACGGTGGGAACCTTGCCTTCGATCAAGATGTCGCCCCATCCCCCGCACAGCGCAAACAAGGGATTGAAGACCTCAAACGCTTTGAACTTCTCGGGGATGACTTCAGGCACCCACAAGACAGGTGAGGCATAGAGCCAGATCCGAGTGACGTAGGGAAGAAAACTGCTGGTGTCTCGAAAGTAGACCTGAAACGTTGCAAGCATCATTGCGAGGCCGGTGGCGAAGAGCATCACAAGTGCGAACCACGGAATTGCAAGTAGCTGAACAGGATTGGGACGCAACCCCGAGATGAGGTAGGCCGAGTAGAAGACGATCATCGTCGGCAAGAAACGGAAAAAGGCCGTCCGTACTGCGGAGAGCGGCAACAGAATTCTTGGGAACGCCGTGTTCATGACGAGCTTCCCAGCCGATATGACCGAGGCTGCGCCGCCGGTCATCGAACCGGCGATGAAGTAGAAGAGGAACAACCCGCCCAGAAGGTAGGCAAAATACGACGGCGGTTTCGAGCCGCCCAAAATGATGACGAGCAGATAATAAACAGCGCCGAGTAGTAGCGGGTTCAGCACATTCCAAAGTTGACCAATGACGGTGTTGGACTGAGCGGCCCGAATTCCCGAGCGAGACATCTCCAGGGCGAACTCTCGCCTGCGCCAGAGTTCCCGCGCGTACGGCTTCAGCTTGGGCAGGCCAGCCCGGTACGGCTCGTAGACGTGATGTACGCCGAGGTACGCGTCGTCTTCGTCGATGACGGGAACAGACACGCAACTACCTTCCGGGGGGACAGTCAGGGTCGCCGGTGTCGAACGCCTGGCGCGAGCGACATCCTAACGCGAAAGACCGAGTCTCCCGCCTACCTCAAGCCCGGCCAGCGCCAAGGTTTCGAGGCGACGTGAGGAAACCCACACCCCAGCAGCCGTGCATTGTGGCGTAGGCCAGGGGCAGCCGCATCCACGCCTGGATCGGCAAACCTCGTCCGGTCATGAGCGAGCCACCAGCCACTAACGCGACGTACCCGGCCGGGCCCAGCCAACCGAGTCGAAGCGGCGCGTTGTCGAGGACGATTGCGAGGGTCCCGGCCGCGATGCCACCGAGTACACCCACGACCGCGATCGGGGCCGCGAGGTAACGCAGCGCCCCAGTTCTGGTCACGGTGTCGGGGTGGCGACGCATGATCACGCGACGCCAGCGGCCGTACTCGAAGTACTGACGAGCCAGGCGCGCGACGGTGGGACGCGGCCGGTAGGAGACGACGAGATCGGGCGTGAACCACACGAGCCCCCCGGTCTCCCGAATCCGATGATTCATCTCCCAGTCCTGGGCTCGGAGAAAAGTCTCGTCATAGCCGTCGACTCGTTCGAGGGCGTGGCGTTGGAATGACCCCAGATAGACGGATTCGACAGGGCCTTCCCCTCCGCCCACATGAAACGCAACCCCGCCGACCCCCAGTTTCGAGGTCATCGCCCGAGCGACGGCCTGTTCGAATGACGATTCGCCCTCGGCGGCCATCACTCCGCCAACGTTGTCCGCACCAGTGCGGAGCAACGTCTCGACGACGGTTCGGATGTAGGACGGCGGCATCACGGCGTGTCCGTCCGATCGCACCACGATCGGACTCCTCGACGCAGCGATTGCGGCATTGAGCCCGTTCGGCGTACGTCCGGTGGGGTTCGGCACTGATGTGACGCGAGAGTCCGCAGCTGCGAGGTCCCTGGCTATCTCGTCGGTGCGATCCGTCGAGGGTCCAAGCGCCAGGACGACGTCGAACTGACCCGGATAGTCCTGCGCCAGGATCGAATTGACCGCCTGGGCGAGGTGGCGCTCCTCGTTGAGCACGGGCATGACCACCGACACGCCCGGAAGTGACTCGGGGAACTCCTGCGGGTCCCCCGGTCGTTGGTCCATAGGCGACGACGGTAGCCCAGAGCAATCCCGACGCCCCGGTGGCTGAAGTCGCTGCCAGCCGCGCGGACTCGCAACGTCGGGAACCAAAAGCGCGTCCTGGACGACTTATGATTGCCAGGTCGCCGATCGCGTGCCCGCTCGCAGGCGC
>JBBRLC010000134.1:0-4865 GCA_038231595.1 Candidatus Nanopelagicales bacterium
CCCACTTCTCGAAGACGTGGTGCATGATCCCCGACCCGCGCGTCTCGGTCAGGAACTCCGTGCGGAAGCCGATCAGGCCGCGCGCGGGGACGAGGTACTCCATGCGCGCCCAGCCGGTGCCGTGATTGACCATCTGTTCCATCCGGCCCTTACGAAGCGCCATCAACTGGGTGACGACGCCGAGGTAATCCTCAGGTACGTCGATCGTCATGTGCTCCATCGGCTCATGCACCTTGCCGTCGATCGTGCGTACGACAACTTGCGGCTTGCCGACCGTGAGTTCAAAACTCTCGCGCCGCATGAGTTCGACCAAAATCGCCAACTGCAATTCACCGCGACCTTGAACCTCCCAGGTATCGGGACGTTCTGTCGGAAGCATGCGAATCGATACGTTGCCGACAAGCTCAGCCTCGAGTCGGCTCTTTACTTGACGCGCGGTCAGTTGTTTGCCGCTCTGGCCAGCGACCGGTGACGTGTTGATACCGATCGTCATCGAGATTGATGGCTCATCAACGGTGATCGCGGGTAGCGGGATCGGGTTCTCAGCATCGGCGAGAGTCTCACCGATCGTAATCTCGGGAATCCCTGCTACTGCAACGATATCGCCAGGTCCTGCCGAGTCGGTTGGCACTCGATCGAGAGCCTTCGTGATGAGCAATTCGCTCAACTTCACGCGCTCAATGGAACCGTCGGACTTGCACCACGCAACCGACTGACCCTTGTGGATCGTTCCCGCACGAACACGGCACAGCGCGAGGCGACCGAGGTACGGCGATGAGTCGAGGTTGGTCACGTGTGCTTGCAGTGGCGCGCCGTCGACGTACTCCGGTGCCGGCACCGTCGTGAGCAACGTTTCAAACAATGGAACAAGGTCGGTTGCGTCGGGCATGCCGCCATCGTCGGGGCGGTTCAGGGACGCCCGGCCCGCCTTTGCCGAGGCGTACACGATCGGAAACTCGATCTGCTCAGCGGTGGCGTCGAGGTCGAAGAAAAGTTCATACGTTTCGTTGACGACTTCTTCGATCCGGGCGTCGTGGCGGTCGACCTTGTTGATGACCAGGACGACGGGCAGACCTTTCTGTAGCGCCTTGCGCAGGACGAAACGAGTCTGCGGAAGCGGGCCCTCACTGGCGTCGACGAGCAACAGGACGCCGTCAACCATTTCCAGGCCGCGTTCGACCTCACCACCGAAGTCGGCGTGACCAGGGGTGTCGATGATGTTCAGGGTGACGCCGCCCTCAGGGGCGCCGACGCCGGTGTACTGCACGGCGGTGTTTTTCGCCAGGATTGTGATGCCCTTTTCGCGCTCGAGGTCCATCGAGTCCATGACCCGTTCGCGAACCGAATCGCTCTCGGCCTGGTGCTCGGTGAACGCTCCCGACTGCCACAACATGGCGTCAACGAGGGTGGTCTTGCCGTGGTCAACGTGGGCGATGATTGCGACGTTGCGAAGATCTGCGCGCGAGGGCATGCGGAAACGCTCGTTCCTTCTCAGGGGGCGGTAGGTAGAGGGTACGGGCTTGGCGTCACCTCGCGGACCACTACGAAGTGAGCGACAATTGGACCAGCACTGTTCCGGTTCGCTGGGGTGCTTGGCTAGGTCGTCGCAGACGTGGCGAGTTTCACGTCCACGCCCGTATCAGTGCTGGATCGCCCGCCGGTAAGGTTCGCCTGCCGTACAACGAGTCGACGTCTTCGCTCGAGTACGACCACCCGGAGCACGATCGCAAACCGTCCGACCGCGCAGCACACCTGGGTCACTCGGCAACGCTGACTGGCCGCGAAAGGAAATCGGCAGATGGCACTGGGCATTGAGGCGCCGGGGCGGGCCGCGATTTCGGCCCGAACTCTCCGCAAAGACCGTTGGTGGCTGGCTCCGCTGGGGACATTCGTCTTCCTCGTCGCGTGGGTCGCCTACGCAACGATCCGGGTGTTCATGCAGAAGTACTACTGGGGCGCAACCAACCCAGACCAGACGTATCTCCACTACCTCACGCCCTTCTATTCGCCCTGCGTCTCCAAGGGCTGCATCCCAGAGGCGTCAATGTTCGGGCAGTTCCTGCCGAACGTGTGGTGGTTGCCGTACGCCGCCCTCACCCTGCCGTTCCTGCTGCTTTTCCGGCTCACGTGTTACTACTACCGCAAGGCGTACTACCGCGCTTTCTGGATGTCGCCTCCTGCGTGCAGCGTTGCGGAACCGCACGCCAAGTACAGCGGTGAAACTCGCGTACCCCTCATCGGGCAGAACCTGCACCGCTATTTCTTCTATGCGGCGGCGGTGATCTCGCTCATCAACACCGTGGATGCGATTGAGTCGTTCAAGGGCAAGAACGGAAGTTTCGGCATCGGTGTCGGCGTCATCATCTTGTGGATCAACGTACTCGCGTTGTGGATCTACACGATCTCGTGCCACTCATGCCGCAACGCCGTAGGTGGGCGGCTGAAGCACTTCTCAAAGCACCCCGTGCGCTACAAGTTCTGGACCTGGGTGACCAAACTCAACACCCGCCACCAGGAACTTGCCTGGATCACGCTGGGGACACTGGCCTTCACCGACTTCTACGTGATGGCCGTATCCGCAGCGTGGATCAACGACATCCGGATCTTCAACTAAGCCGTAGCCCAGCGATCAGACCTGAGGTAGCAGACTTTCATGACTGAGATCGAGCGTCACTCCTACGACGTCCTCGTCATCGGCGCGGGCGGCGCCGGGCTGCGTGCGGCTATTGAGGCACGATCCCAGGGGATGCGTACGGCGATCATCTGCAAGTCGCTGTTCGGTAAGGCCCACACCGTGATGGCCGAGGGCGGCATTGCTGCGGCGATGGGCAACGTCAACTCCAAGGACAACTGGGAAGTTCATTTCCGCGACACGATGCGCGGCGGCAAGTTCATGAACTCCTGGCGGATGGCCGAGTTGCATGCAAAGGAAGCACCCGAGCGGGTGTGGGAACTTGAGACGTACGGCGCGCTCTTCGACCGCACGAAAGACGGTCGCATCAGCCAGCGAAACTTTGGCGGCCACGAATACCCCCGCTTGGCCCACGTCGGGGACCGTACGGGCCTTGAACTGATCCGCACGCTTCAGCAAAAAATCGTGTCACTACAGCAGGAGGACGAACGCGAGACCGGTGACGCCGAGGCCAACATCAAGGTATTTGCCGAGGTAACCATCACCGAGTTGCTCAAGGACGGCAAGGCGATTTCGGGGGCGTTCGGCTACTACCGCGAGACGGGCGGCTTCGTCGCATTCGATGCACCGGCCGTCATCCTCGCCACCGGCGGAATCGGAAAGTCCTTCAAAGTCACCAGCAACAGTTGGGAATACACCGGCGACGGTCACGCGCTAGCGATGCGCGCTGGCGCCACTTTGGTGAACATGGAGTTCATTCAGTTTCATCCGACCGGAATGGTCTGGCCGCCCTCAGTGAAGGGGATCTTGGTCACGGAGTCTGTGCGCGGCGACGGCGGCGTACTGCAGAACTCCGAGGGCAAGCGCTTCATGTTCAACTACGTGCCCGACGTCTTCCGCGCCCAGTATGCGGCGACCGAAGAAGAGGCCGACCGGTGGTACGCCGATCCTGAGCACAACCTGCGACCACCAGAGTTGCTCCCGCGCGACGAGGTTGCCCGGGCCATCAACTCCGAGGTCAAGGCCGGCCGCGGTTCCCCTGCGGGTGGCGTATTCCTCGACGTATCCACTCGACTCCCGGCTGAGGAGATCCAACGTCGCTTGCCGTCGATGTATCACCAGTTCAAGGAACTCGCAGACGTCGACATCACCGCGCAACCGATGGAAGTCGGACCCACTTGTCACTACGTGATGGGCGGGGTCGAAGTGGAGCCCGACACTGGCGCCGCGAAGGTTCCTGGGCTCTTTGCCGCGGGTGAAGTGTCCGGTGGAATGCACGGCTCCAACCGACTAGGCGGCAACTCGTTGTCGGACTTGTTGGTCTTTGGTCGACGTGCCGGTGTTGGCGCCGCGGCGTACGTAAACCGTTTAGGGGCCTCCCGACCGGTCGCCGTCGAAGATTCAGTCAACCGCGCCGCGGCCGACGCATTGGCCCCGTTTGAGAACAAGGGCACCGAAAACCCGTACACCGTGCATTCGGAACTGCAGCAATCGATGAACGACCTCGTCGGGATTATCCGCCGCGAGGACGAGGTCCAAGCAGCACTTGATGCACTCGCGGCGTTCAAGGTGCGCGCGGACAATGTCGGAGTGCAAGGCGACCGGGCGTTCAACCCCGGTTGGCATCTCGCGCTTGATCTGAAGAACATGCTGCTTGTGTCCGAATGCGTCGCTCGAGCTGCGCTCATCCGAGAAGAAAGTCGCGGCGGTCATACCCGCGATGACTTCCCTGGGATGAATCCTGAGTGGCGGAAGATCAACTTGATCTGCTCGGTCGACGGCGATGCGGTTTCCGTTGTGCACCAGCCTCTTTCCTCGATGCGACCCGATTTGCTCGCGCTCTTCGATCGCTATGAACTGTCGAAATACATGACCGAAGAGGAACTCACCGACCTTCCCAAGGAGTCCTGATGAGTTACGACGCAAAGTTTCGGGTGTGGCGTGGAGACGCCGCGGGCGGGGACTTTCAGGACTACACCGTCGAGGTCAACGAGGGTGAAGTTGTTCTCGACATCATCCATCGTCTGCAGGCGACCCAGGCGCCGGATCTCGCCGTACGTTGGAACTGCAAGGCGGGCAAGTGCGGATCGTGTAGCGCCGAGATCAACGGTCGCCCGAAGTTGATGTGCATGGCACGGATGAGCACATTCAGCGAGGAAGAAACGATCACGGTCACGCCAATGCGCACCTTCCCGGTGATCCGTGACTTGGTGACGGACGTGTCGTACAACTA
>JBBRLC010000135.1:0-4861 GCA_038231595.1 Candidatus Nanopelagicales bacterium
CGTACGCCGACAGGACCAATGACTCAAGGGTGACTTCACCACCGAGCCGTACGCCGGCGGCCCAGTCCGGCAAGCCGATTGACGGCAACGTCAGGACGACTGTTGATCCCAGTTGCGCACCGAAGATGGCACCGAAGACCATCCGAAACGCGATGACGAACAACCCGAGTTTCAAGAATGACGAGAAGGAGCGTGCCCACGGTGCGTCGGGTTTACGAGCGGCCACCACGACGCCGGCCACTGCGATGATCAACCCAAGCAGGAGTGGATTGGTCGTCCGGCTTGCTGCGGTGGCGAGCCCCAGTGCCCACAACCACCAGGCACCGGGATGCAACCAACGCGGATAGGTGAACGCGTCGAGTGCGCGATTAGTGGCCGCGCTGCGGGGGAGAGTCACGAACGGCCTCGGGCTGACAGGAACCAGGCCAACCCACCAAGACTTGCCACACCGAGTCCGGCCACGAGGACACCTGCCGGCGAACCAGATGAGCCGGAATCCATTGGGGCAGAGGTGGAAAGCGCGATGGGGGATTCGCTAGCGCCAGGAGAACTTGCCGCCGTCGACTCGGTGCTTGGCGAGGGCGCGACTGTGACGGGTGACGATGGTGGATTCGTGGTGGCAGTTGGCGTCGGTGAGACAGGCGGGCGCGGTTTGTCCGAGCTGGTGCTAGTCGGTGTTACCGGTGCCGGCTTCGAGGAAGCGGTAGCCCGAGGCGTCGTTGGGTCGCTGATGACCGGCGCGCACTCCGGCCCGGCGGGGTAGCCGTCGATTCCGCAGATCAATCCATCTTTGACTCGCAAACTTGTCGAGACCGGGGCGTGCGTCAACACAGTCGCCCCAGTGGCTGTCAGCGCAACAACGACGCATCCACCGCGCGCAGCTGGCGGGGACTGTCCCGCGGGTGCGTCGATCGGTACGCCGTAGTCGATCGCGACGGCAACGCGTTTGGATCCCGCGACCGGCCCGGTGGAACCGCACAGTGCGGAGAAGGCCGTGGCCGCCGAAATTCGCGGGGGTCGCGATCCTGCGCCGGCACCGGAACTGACGCTAAAGCGCCAACCCTCCACCTCGCCGTCCTTGGGAATGCGGCTGGCGGCTCCACTCGTCGCGAACTTCCACGGTGTTGACGAGGTTGGTTGAGCCGCCACACTCCAGTACGACCAGTAGCGGTAGCTCGCGGCATCGGCATTCGGCGCCGCGGTCGCGACGAGTGCGGCGCTCGCGAGGCCGGTCATGGCAATCGCCGCGATGACGGCGAGGAATCGCGCGCGCGGGGTTACCGACGTCGCCCGCATTGGGTGACACCGCCGGCACGCGCGATTCCTCGTCAACATGAGTGAGTTCCGTCAATCGTTTTCGGCTAGCCCAGTGATCCGCGAAGGCGGCGGACCAGGTTGACGCCGCCGTAGTGACGCGGGTTTCTACCGCTCGCGTGCGCGACCAGCAGCAGCGTTCCGAGTGCGGCGGGTCGGTATCCAAACCCAGGGCTTGGATCGAGGGCGAAGTCGCGAACGTGGTTGCGCAACGCGCGTTCGCCGGCGAGGGCGCCAAGACGGCCAACTCCGTTGGCCCGCAATGCCAGCACCGCCCAAGCCGTTGCGTTCCAGTCTCGTCCCGGGCCGAAGGCATTGCTCAGCGCTCCACCATGGAACAGGAGCGCGCGAGCGACGTAGCCGGCACCCGCGGATTCAACGCTGATGAGTCCGACTTGACGCGACGGAGTGCCGGTGCAGTTCACAACGGGCTTCACCAGCCGAATCGGCTTCGGCGCGATGATCAGAGTCGAAGACAATCCGGCCAGCGCCTGACCTGTCGCGAGGTCATTGTGGGCGAGCGGTCCCGGGCCTTGGTACGCCAAGGAACCTCGAGATAGCCACGGGTAGGAGCAGCGAAGTTGCAGTCCGCGCAAGTAGGAGTACGCCGAGTTTGTGCCTCGACTGAGCCCCTTCGCCGTACGCCCAATCGTCGCGAGCGCCGCAAGACTGAGTCCGGTGGAGTTGGAATCCGAGTTGCCACCTTGCAGGTAGGGGAAACCACCGTCGGCGCGCTGGGTGTGACGCAACCACGCGAGCGCGCGAATCGCTGCGGCCCGCCGCCCGGTGGCCATCAACGCCAAGGCGCCGAGGGCTGTCGAGTTGGTGTCTTCGCCGCTGAAGTTGACCAAGTCGGTCGCGGGGCATGGCTTGCCCGGGCCGCGATAACTAACGAATCCACCGTCGCGGCACTGCTGCCTACGCAGCCAAGTGATTGCCGAGGCTGGAACTTTCGCGTTGGCCGCGCGCAGCCCGAGGATGGCCAAGCCTTGGCGGTAGACACCGTCGTACGTCGGATCCCTGGGCCCGAAGAGTCCAACCTCGCTGAACGGCTTGGGAAGGGTCGACAAGCGCTGAACGACGGCGCTCGTGGAGGCGACTGCGGGCCGGCTCGACGATTGCGGACCCGGGATGGATACCGCATTGGCGGCGGGGCTAACTGCGACGATGAGTGAGCCGGTGATCACGGCGACTGCGCCGACGGTGAGTGAGCGACGGGCGCGGTAAATAGGAGTGCGTTGAAGCACAGGTAGTCCTCTCGGAGTGCGGTTCGTGACGAGAACCCCGGTCGGACCGAAACGACAAACCCCTCGACGCTGGTGCGTTCGAGGGGCGCAGACTCGGGAATGACCCGGGCTCCGTCCCGTGACCTCGACGGTTAATGGAGCCGCTACGCCTGCCAGGTGCTCCGGCTTATCGCAGAACTGCATGTAAACGCAGTATTGCGACCTACGGTTGCGGGACAGCGCCGGAATTTGACCGGCTTCCCCTGGGACTCAGGCGCATATTCAGTTGTGGACGTAACCCTAGTCCCTCACTGGCCTGCTCTAGACCGGACGCAGCGCCGGGACTCGACCAGAACGGGCCGAATCCGACGTAGCCGACGCCACCATCGAGAGCGGCGGCGACCGGATGGCACTACCGTCGCCGTTGACGCGGAGTCGAGACGGAGGCGGACAGATGTCGTGGACTTGGCAGTACGAACGTGCCGACGGCAGTGTGATAGCTCCGCATCCGGAGTCAGCAGTTGATGACACCTTCACGTGTCAGGGCGATGCGGAGTCGTGGGTAGGGGAGATGTGGCGCGACCTGCTCGAATCCGGTGTCGATGCGGTCAGTTTGCTCGAGGACGAGCGCAAGGTCTACGGACCCATGAGCCTGCATCCAACCGAAGGCTGAGCCGCCCGCGCCGCGAGCGACTCGTGGTTAAGGTCGCGGCCTCGGAGAAGACGTCTTCGAAGAGTCGCGTTCCACCACATCGCCCAAGGCGACATCGATGGCCAACATGACGTCGTCGTCGAGGCGTACGCCAGCTGCCGCCACGTTGTCGACGATCTGCTCCGGTCGCGACGCACCGACAAGCGCAGCCGACACCGACGGGTTTTGTAGGACCCACGCCACGGCCAGCTGAGCCATGGTCAGCCCGCAATCGGCGGCGATTGGTTTGAGGTTTGCCACGGCCGTGAGGATTTCGTCGGTCATGAATCCGCGCACGAACAGCCCGGCCTTGTCGTCAGCCGCGCGAGTACCCTCCGCCGGCGCTTGCCCAGGGGCGTACTTGCCAGTGAGTACGCCTTGACCCAGCGGCGACCACACGATTTGTCCGATGCCGTGTTCGTCGCACGTCGGGATGACTTTGCCTTCGATCACGCGCCACAACATGGAGTACTGCGGTTGATTCGACACGATCCGGTCGAAGCCCATGGCGTCAGCGATCTCGACGGCTTCGGCGATTTCTTCGGCGGTCCACTCGGAGACTCCGATGTAGAGGACTTTGCCTTGTCGTACCAGGTCTTCGAAGGCGCGCAGAGTTTCTTCTAGCGGTGTCTCGTAGTCAAAGCGATGCGCTTGGTAGAGATCGACGTAGTCGGTTTGGAGCCGGCGAAGCGAGCCGTGGCACGCTTCCATGATGTGTTTGCGCGACAGGCCACGATCGTTGACGCCGGGGCCGACAGGCCAGTAACACTTCGTGAAAATCTCAAGCCCCTCGCGGCGCTGGCCTTTTAGCGCGCGGCCGAGGACTTCTTCGGCTGCTGTTGCGGCATACACGTCGGCGGTGTCGAAGGTGGTGATGCCATTGTCTAAGGCCGCCACCACGCAGGCGCTGGCCACCTCGTCATCGATCTGCGCGCCATGAGTGAGCCAGTTGCCGAGCGTGATTTCGCTGATCTTCAGGCCGCTGCGGCCGAGGTGTCGATGCTCCATCGCCCCAACCTAACGACCCACTCGCTTCACCGGTGAAGGGAGTGAGTTTTGCGCCACTATTTCACCGGTGAAGGGAGTGAGTTTTGCGCCACTATTTCACCGGTGAAGGGAGTGAGTTAGCGGGCTTTGGGAATGACCGGCTTCCCGCCCGCTTTGAATCGCGGCGGTGGGAGGCGCATGCGACGGATCTGCAATGTACGCATCAGGGCGTAGATCAACGTGCCGCGACGATCGGCCTTCTCCGGCCACTGCTGCGCCAATTTCGACTTGAGTCGATAGCCAATGAGGACCGAGTCGACGACGAGCAGCAGGAACATCAACATCCAACTGAGGACCAGAATCGCTTGCAGCGCCGGTTGCTTGAAAAAGCCCAGCACGATCACCATGAAAGCGAAAGGGATGAAGAACTCCGCGACGCTGCGTCGCGAATCGACGTAGTCGCGCACAAACATCCGCACCGGACCGGCATCGCGAGGCGGCAATTTGCGAGTGTCACCGGAGGCCATGGCTTGGCGCGCTTCGATACGAGCGGTGCGTTCTCGTTCCCGGGACTGTTTACGGGCTGCCTTGGGGTCGCTTGGAGTTCGCAGCGCTGATTTCCGGGCGGCCTCGGCGTCCTTGC
>JBBRLC010000136.1:0-4852 GCA_038231595.1 Candidatus Nanopelagicales bacterium
ATTCGGCGTGTCCCGGCAGACCGGCCCGATGCGCATGACGATGCGCGTGACGGTTCGGGCGACGGTGCGCGCGACGGTTCGCGTGACATGCGCGTGACATGCGCGTGACCCATGCGCGGCGAAACAAGTGACCGTACGGAACAATGCCGAACGTGACTGATCACGTTTCGGCCCGCGTCGTGATCATCGGTGGTGGACCTGGCGGTTACGAAGCAGCATTGGTGGCCCGTCAACTCGGGGCCAGCGTGACCGTGGTGGACCGAGACGGACTCGGTGGCTCCGCGGTTCTCACCGACTGTGTCCCGAGCAAGACCCTCATCGCGACCGCTGACGTGGTGACTCGTGCGCGTGAAAGCGGAAGCCTCGGGGTGCGAATAGATGGCGCCTTGCCGCGCGAAGAATCGCTCGCGGTCGACTTGGTAGCCGTCAACGACCGGGTCAAGCGCCTTGCGCTAGCCCAAAGCCACGACATCCACGAACGGCTAGTGCGCGACGGAGTCCGCATCATCGTCGGCACCGGTCGACTGGGCGGATCGTCGCAAGTTGTGGCGACGCCCACTCAAGGGGTTGAGGAACTTCTCGACGCCGATGTCATCCTCATCGCCACTGGCGCTCGCCCGCGCATCGTTGAAGGGGCAGAGCCCGATGGGGACCGAATCCTTGACTGGGAGCAACTCTACGAACTTCAGGTTCTGCCGAGTCGCCTCATCGTGGTGGGCTCTGGCGTGACCGGCGCAGAGTTCGCGTCCGCGTACAACGCCCTGGGTAGTGATGTCGTATTGGTGTCGTCGCGCGATCGCGTTCTGCCCGGTGAAGATCCCGAAGCCGCCCGGGTTATCGAGGAGGTATTTCGTCGGCGCGGGATGACGGTGATGTCGCGTAGCCGCGCAGCGTCGGTCCGAAATAGCCGTGGTGGCGTCGTGGTCACCCTGGTCGACGGCACTGAGGTCGAAGGTTCACATGCGCTGATGGCGGTCGGCTCGCTGCCGAACACGGAAAGCCTCGGCCTGGCAGAGTCGCGAATCTCACTGGACGATCGTGGCTACGTCGAGGTTGACCGCGTCTCGCGCACGTCGATTCGGGGTGTTTACGCCGCCGGTGACTGCACGGGGGTACTGATGCTCGCGTCGGTTGCAGCGATGCAAGGTCGAATTGCCATGTGGCACGCGTTAGGTGACGCGGTGAACCCGCTTGATCGCACGACCGTATCGAGTGCGATCTTCACCGATCCAGAAATTGCTACCGTCGGTTGCACGCAGAACGACATCGACGACGAGACCGTTCGCGCTGTCTCGGTGATGTTGCCGTTGGCGACGAATGCGCGCGCCAAGATGATGGGATTCGAAGATGGATTCGTGAAGTTGTTTGCCCGGCGTACGAGCCACCTCGTCGCGGGAGGCGTTGTCGTTGCCCCGGGCGCGAGTGAATTGATTTATCCCATCGCGGTCGCGGTGGAGCATCGCCTCACGGTTGACCAGCTCGCGTCATCGTTCGCCGTGTATCCAAGCCTGTCTGGCTCGGTCGCAGAGGCGGCTCGGCGTCTCCACATCCACGGCTAGAGCCTGCGGGCCGCCCCGGAACTACTCGAGATTCGCAATGGTGCGGTGTTCACTGCTTCGAAGGCGCTCGCCGGGACGGACTTGAGTGCCTGGTAGACCGTAGCCGGCCACCGTGAATCTGATGTTCCTTGGAAATACCACGGACTGCCGTTGTCGGCGAGCACTAGGCCGTACTTCTTCATGGCCGCAAGGACAACGCGGGCGTACCGCGGATATTTGCTGATGTTGAAGGACGCCTTGAGTCGGAAACGCGCTCCCATCGGCGGGTAGGAACGGTTGTTGACGCTTCCGGCCTGGTGACGTGCGGGCCACACGTAGGTTCGATCGGTGATGTTGGTCGTGAAGCGGATCGCGTGATCGACACGACCGCGCGCAACTTCATCCCAGCGGAGCAGGCCCGGCAGGATCGGCAACCCGGCAGCGTCGGCGGAGGTCCATCCGGCGGGCCGAAGTGTGTTCGACCTCAATCCCCAGATGGCGCCCGATCCGGCGTACCAATGCCCTGAGTTGGGGTGGGTCGCCCACGTCTCGTAGACCACGCATTTGCCGGTATCGACGACGATTGTGTGGCGGTCTCCGCTTCGCCAGTTCCCGCCCTCAACGCGGGTGTCGTGGCCCAACGGGTAGGGACCGTGGTTGCTTTCCCGGGCGTAGTCGAATCCGACGGCGACCTTCGCGTGGAGTGACGACACGTAGGTGATCGGAATTCCATACGGCACGGGTTGATCGCCAAAGGACGGACCAAAGTCGGGGTGTAACTTGCGGGTCTTGGCCTGCATATGCGAAAGCCATTGGGCCGAACGAGGGTGCACCTTGAGTCGGGACACGTCCGCGTGCCAGTAGTTGGTCGCGGGAAAGGCGGGGCAATGCGTACCCGTCAGATAGGCCGCGGTGGGGACTGGGATCGCGGCGCGCACCGTCGTGTGTGCGCTCACCAAGGCGGGTGGAGGCAGCGCTGACGCGGGTGCCACAAGTGCGACACCAAGGGCCGTGGCAGACATAACCGTGAGCGAACGCCTCATCTGAGACTTATCGGCACACCATGTGGACCGCTACTGGCGCATACGGGCGATTAGAGCGCGGACTAGTCCTTGATTTCGCACAAGGCGGACTAGTCCTTGATTTCGCACAAGACAGTGCCCGTCGTGGCGGTTGCGCCTACGACCGCGGAGAGCCCGGCCACCGTGCCCGCCTTGTGCGCGTTGAGCGGTTGTTCCATCTTCATCGCCTCGAGAACCACAATGAGATCGCCCACCGCGACCTGATCGCCTTCGGCCACGGCCACCTTCACGATCGTGCCTTGCATCGGGGCCGTCACCGAGTTTCCCGAGGCCGCGCCGGCCGCCTTCTTCTTGCCGCCGCGCTTGGGTGCATTCGAAGTTCCGGGTGTTGGAGTGGAACCCGCACCGAGCCCCGCGGGGAGCACAACCTCGAGGCGCTTTCCGTTGACCTCAACGGTGAACGATTCGCGTTCTGTCGGCTCGGTTGCGCTGCCGGCACTGTCGGTGCTGCCGGCGTACGGCGCAATCGTGTTGACGAATTCGGTTTCGATCCACCGAGTGTGTACGGCGAAGGGCGCATCGGGATCAACCGGGGCGAATGCTGGGTCGCTCACGACGACTCGATGGAAAGTCAATGCGGTGGCGATGCCGTCGATGTCGAACTCCGCCAACGCGCGCCGTGCGCGGGCAAGCGCCTGAACACGGTCGCGCCCTGTCACGATGAGTTTGGCCAGCAAAGAATCGAAGTTGCCACCGATCGCGTCCCCGCGGACGAAGCCGCCATCGAGGCGTACGCCTGGTCCGCTCGGAGGTGACCACACAACGAGGGTTCCGGGAGCTGGCAAGAAGTTGCGCCCCGGGTCCTCACCGTTGATGCGGAACTCAAACGAATGTCCCGCAACGTGCGGGTCGTCGTAGCCAAGGACCTCGCCGTCGGCGATGCGGAATTGCTCTCGTACCAGATCAATGCCGGTGACTTCTTCGGTCACGGGGTGTTCGACTTGCAGTCGCGTGTTGACCTCGAGGAACGAGATAGCGCCGTCCTGGCCGACGAGGAACTCGCATGTTCCGGCTCCGACGTATCCCGCTTCGCGCATGATCGCCTTCGATGCGCGGTAGAGCTCGTCGTTTTGGTCGGGGGTGAGAAATGGCGCCGGCGCTTCCTCAACGAGTTTTTGGTGTCGACGTTGAAGTGAGCAGTCACGGGTCGACACAACAACAACGTTTCCGTGACTATCGGCCAAGACCTGCGTCTCCACATGACGAGGACGATCCAAATAGCGCTCGACGAAACATTCGCCTCGTCCAAAAGCGGCGACAGCTTCGCGCACGGCGGAATCAAAGAGTTCGGGGATCTCTTCGATGGTGTGCGCGACCTTGAGTCCGCGACCTCCGCCTCCGAAGGCCGCCTTAATGGCAACAGGTAGTCCGAATTCCTTAGCGAAGAGAATGATCTCGTCGGCGTTTGCGACCGGATCACTCGTCCCGGCAACGAGCGGTGCGCCGGCGCGTTGGGCGATGTGGCGTGCCGCCACTTTGTCGCCAAGTCCGCGAATCGCATCCGGAGACGGACCGATCCAGGTGAGGCCTGCGTCAACGACGGCTTGGGCGAAGTCTGCGTTCTCGGAGAGGAATCCGTAACCCGGATGTACGGCGTCAGCGCCACTTCGGCCAGCGATGTCAAGCACTTTGGCGATGTCGAGGTAGGTCTCGGCGGCGGTTGCGCCATTGAGGGCGTAGGCCTCGTCGGCAGCCTTCACGTGTTGTGCGTCTCGATCAGGATCGGCGTAAATCGCGACGCTGCCGAGTCCGGCATCTCGGCACGCGCGGGCCACTCGGATAGCGATTTCGCCGCGATTGGCGATCAGGACTTTGCGCACGCGTACCTCCTCGAAGTGCCTCAACGACAGGTGCGCCCGTCGACCTACAGGCTGCGCGGAGTCTAGAGAAGTCGAACGCGCGAGCCGACGCGGGCATCGACAGCGCAATTGTGACGCTGGGTATTTCCGGCGCCCACGCTGCGTCGAAAACTCCACTTTGCGGTGACGGACTGGGGCCGAACGGAGGACCCCAGGTGACGCAGCGCTACCTATGAAGGCCCTTCCTCGTCATTCACCATGGCAATGCGCGGCTGGTCCTGCCCACTTCCGGGGGCAGGACCGCCGCATAACTTGCCGCCCCCCAGGAGGTCCCCCGACATGCAAGCCTTCCGTGCAACACGCAATCGCAACGCGCACTCGACTCGAGTTCCCCGCCGTGGCATCTCCGCGGGGGTCTCCATGGTCGTCGTGG
>JBBRLC010000137.1:0-4846 GCA_038231595.1 Candidatus Nanopelagicales bacterium
CGGGTTTTGCCCGGGCTTTCAGGTGGCTCCCAACGCGTCGAACTCACGGCGAGTCCAGCGCTTTCGTCTGAGGGCACGGTGCCAGTCTCACACGTTCACGCGGCCCGCAAACATCGATCAGCGAGTATCGGATGCCAGCGCGCTCAACGTGGCTCTGCCTGCTTCGAGCCGCGCCACCGGCACGCGGAAAGGTGAGCAGGACACATAGTCGAGGCCCACCTCGTGGAAGAAGTGGATCGACTCCGGGTCTCCCCCGTGCTCACCGCAGACACCGAGTTTGAGATTTGGTCGGGTAGCGCGACCCTCTTCGGCCGCAATTCGCACGAGGCGTCCCACACCGTCGGCATCGAGGGTCTCGAAGGGCGACACCGTGAATACCCCCTTTTCGAGGTACGCCGCGAAGAAGGCGGCCTCGACGTCATCGCGAGAGAAACCCCAGGTGGTCTGCGTGAGGTCGTTAGTGCCGAAGGAGAAGAAGTCCGCCACCTCCGCAATTCGATGGGCAGTCAACGCGGCGCGAGGGAGTTCGATCATCGTCCCAACGGGGATGTGAAGGGCGACGCCTTCGGATGAACCGATGTCGGCCACGATTGCGTCTGCCTCATCACGGATCAGATGTAACTCCATCACTGACCCCACGAGGGGAACCATGATTTCGACGACTGGTGTGCCGCCGGCTTTGATCCGTGCCACGGCGGCTTCGGCGATCGCGCGGACTTGTAAGGCGAACAATCCAGGAACGGTCAATCCGAGTCGTACGCCGCGCAGCCCGAGCATGGGGTTGGTTTCGTGGAGTCGCTCAACTGCGGTAAGCAGCGCGTGGTCCGCAGGATTTGGTTGCCCCTTTTCATCGTCAACGGCGACTCGCACGCTGAGTTCGGTGAAGTCAGGAAGGAACTCGTGCAGCGGCGGATCAAGGAGCCGGATCGTGACTGGTAGCCCGTCCATGGCTTCGAGCAATTCGACGAACTCGCTGCGCTGCAATGGGAGCAACTGCTCAAGGGCGGTAACGCGATCGTCGTTGGTGTCAGCCAGAATTACGCGTTCAATCAACACGCGCCGATCGCCCAGGAACATGTGTTCGGTACGCGTCAGCCCGATCCCTTGCGCGCCAAGCGAGCGCGCACGCGACGCATCCTCTGCGGTGTCCGCGTTGGCGCGTACGTCAAGGCGACGAGTCGCGTCTGCATGACCGAGCAAACGATCGACAGCGCGAACCAGCGCTGTTGTTTCGTCATCGCAATCGGTGACGGCAGCATCGAAGCCACTCTCGAGGTACGTCGCTACTGGGGACGCGATCACCGGAACTTCACCGGCGAAAACTTCGCCTGTCGCGCCGTCAATGCTCACAAGGTCACCCTCACGCACGACAACGTCTCCCACGCGCGCGAACTTGCCGAGGGCATCGACGTCGAGTTCCTCGGCGCCGCAGACGCAGGTCTTGCCCATGCCACGCGCCACGACGGCCGCGTGCGAAGTCTTCCCGCCACGCGAGGTCAGAATTCCGTTTGCCGCGATCATGCCTTCGAGGTCGTCGGGGTTGGTTTCACGTCGCAACAAGATGACGTTGTCACCGGCTTCAGCATGTGCAACAGCCGTGGCTGAATCGAATACTGCTTTGCCTACAGCGGCACCCGGCGATGCCGCCATGCCGCGGGTGAGCAGCGTTCGGGTGGCGTTGGAGTCAAACTGCGGGAACATCAACTGCGCAAGTTGAGCGCCGGTGACACGCAGCAGCGCTTCATCCAGGGTGATCAATTGCTCGTCAACGAGTTGGGTCGCGATGCGAAACGCGGCGGCGGCGGTGCGTTTGCCCACTCGGGTCTGCAGCATCCACAACTTGCCGCGTTCAATCGTGAACTCGATGTCGCAGAGGTCGCGGTAGTGGGTCTCGAGGCGCCGCATCGCCTTCGTGAGTTCCGCGTGGGAGGCAGGATCGAGGGCGGCGAGGTCCTCGAGGCTCAACGTGTTTCGGATACCCGAGACGACGTCTTCACCTTGAGCGTTTTGCAAGTAGTCGCCGTACGCACCGGTCTTGCCGCTTGCAGGGTCGCGCGTGAAGGCGACACCAGTGCCCGACGTCGGTCCGAGGTTGCCGTAGACCATCGTGCAGATGTTGACGGCGGTGCCCAAGTCGTTGGGGATTCGTTCGCGCCGTCGGTAAAGGCGAGCTCGTTCGGTGTTCCACGAATCGAAGACCGCGTGGATAGCGAGGTCGAGTTGTTCGCGCGGATGTTGGGGAAATTCGTGGCCCGACTTATCGCGAATGATGGCTTTGAAGTCCTCGACGATCTGTTGTAGGTCTTCAGCGGTGAGATCAACGTCGCTGGTGGCATCACGCGACCGCTTTGCTTCGTCAAGCGCGTGACTGAAGACATCTCCGTCGATGTCGAGGACTGTCTTGCCGAACATTTGAAGGAGTCGGCGGTAGGAATCCCAGGCGAATCGAGGATCACCCGAACTCTCTGCGAGACCTTTGACGCTGGCGTCGTTGAGTCCGATATTGAGGACGGTTTCCATCATTCCGGGCATCGAGAACTTGGCGCCGGAACGTACTGAGACCAGTAACGGGTCGTGGCGGTCGCCTAGGCGCCGACCGATTTGGTCCTCGAGTTGGCGCAGCGCTTGGGTCACTTGCACGCGCAGCGCGGCGGGCTCTTGGCCGGCAGCGAGGTAGCGCTTGCAGGCCTCGGTCGTGATGGTGAACCCGGGCGGGACCGGCAGTCCCAACTTGGTCATCTCGGCGAGGTTCGCGCCTTTGCCACCGAGGAGATCCTTCTGATCTCGATCGCCCTGGGTGAAGTCGTATACATAGACACTCATGAAGGACCTCGCGGCTCGTCGTCAGTCGCAGTGGGCACGTGGGGGTGGCGTGACTTGCTGGGATGAGGAGGCTAGCGATCCCCCATTCCTGCCATGAAGGTGCCCCTGAGGGCCTCCGGTGTCCGTTCGGCACGCCAGCGCAGAGTCAACCGCCGCTCACCGCGAGTTCCGCTTCTCGAAGGCCGCTTGCGTGATCAGGGTTGAGGTAGGGCGAGTCGAGCCAGCCCTCCGGCAGCGACGGACGCCGATGGCCGGTGGTACGGCCTCGCGGCGTGTGCGCAACGTCCGCGGCGTACGGCTGCCCCGGCTCGATCTCGGCGAGCAACTCATCCAATTCGTCCAGACTGCTGATCATCGCCAACGCGGATCGAATGCGAGAGCCGACGCGGAAACCCTTGAGATACCAGGCGATGTGCTTGCGGAAGTCCCGCGGCCCCTTGTCCGGGCCGAGTACGTCGACGAGCAACGCGGCATGACGTCGCATGACCGCTTGCACCCCCGCGATGTCGGGTTCGGGAGGCACGGGCGCGCCGAGCCAGTACGCCGTGAGTTGGCCAAACAGCCATGGCCGGCCCAAGCAGCCGCGGCCGACGACAACTCCATCGGCGCCAGTCTCCTCGACCATGCGGGCGGCATCGGCGGCCGACCAGATGTCTCCGTTGCCCAAGACCGGGATGCCGTACGGCGTGAGTTCTTCCTTCAAGCGAGCAATCGCTGACCAGTCCGCGGTGTCGGCGTACATCTGGGCAGCGGTACGTCCGTGCAGCGCGACCCAGGCGACCCCTTGGTGCGCGGCGATGCGACCAGCATCGAGATAGGTGAGGTGGTCGTCGTCGATGCCCATTCGCATCTTGACGGTGACCGGAGGGGCATCGATACCCCGTCGTTTCGCGGCAGACTCGGACGCAGCGACTGCCGCGCCGACAATGTCGCGGAAGAGGTCTCGCTTCCACGGCAGCGCGCTTCCGCCGCCCTTGCGGGTCACCTTCGGAACGGGACAGCCGAAATTCATGTCGATGTGATCCGCGCGGTCCTCGTCGATGAGCATCGTGACGGCGGCGTGCATCACGTCGGGGTCGACGCCGTACAACTGAATGCTGCGAGGACTTTCCTGGGCGTCGAACTCGATCATGCGCATGGTCTCGGCATCACGTTCAACCAAAGCCCGGGTGGTGATCATCTCGCACACATACAGTCCGTACTCCGCACGCGGCAGTACTTCCGCGGTGACTCGAGATTCTTCCCGAGCGAGCCGTCGAAATGCGCGGTTGGTGATACCGGCCATCGGCGCGAGAACCACCGGTACGCCGGCGCCCTCAAGCAATCCCCAGCCGTCCATCCCTACCTCACTCCTTCAGCCCATCGCATTGTGATCCGGAAGTTTTCCACGACGACCTCAGCCCCCCTTCTCCGCCGCGATCGTCTTTTTGATCACAACGCCTGCGCCCGACTACCAGCAGGTGTATACCTCAGTTAAGCGTTCGATCTTGAGTCGTTCGCTGGGGAGGTCTGATGGAACTCGTACAAGCCAGTCTCGACAATCCCGCCACGTATGTGGACTGGGGTTGGTTGTCCATCTCAGTACCAAACCTCGTCGTCATTTTGCTGATGATCCTGATCTTCGTACTAGCGATCTTGCTTCCCTTCCCGAAGGACAGGGACAAGAAATGACAACAACTCAACCTCCACCTGAAGTGCAAGACACGGCCAATTCGCGGATGTGGACCTCACGACTTCGTCGGACATGGATGTCGAAACTGCCACCCGACAAACTGCTTCCGGACCGCCAACCGTCGTACGTGGCTTCATGGATCTATATATTCGGCGTACTCACAATCGCGGCGTTCTTAGTCATCTTGGCCTCGGGCCTGGTGCTGGCCTTTGTCGGCCCTGCTTGGTACCACACCTCCTCAACCGGCCACTACGTCAACAGCCTGCACTACTGGAGCGTCCAGCTCTTCTTTGTGTTCATGGTGATCCACCTGTGGGGCAAGTTCTGGATGGCCGCATGGCGGGGGCGGAG
>JBBRLC010000138.1:0-4840 GCA_038231595.1 Candidatus Nanopelagicales bacterium
CGATGCCGTCCGAGGTGTTCCGATCCGAATCTCGGGATCACTGCGCTCGGTTTGTTTGTGCGCGAGTGGAACTGCTCCTCGGTTGGAAGCAGAACTGTACGACGGCACGGGCCGAGTCACGCTGGTATGGATGGGCCGGCGTCGTATCCCGGGAATCAACGCCGGCCGTTCGATTGTGGTTTCTGGGCGCATCACCGAAGTGCGCGGGCAGCCGACGATGTTCAACCCGAGATATGAATTGCGCGCTGGATCGTCGTCATGAGTGATTCGTCATGACTGAGTCGTTACCTCACGTCGATTCTGCCGACGACGATCCGTCGAAAGAAGACTCCGCCGACGCAGACTCCTCTGCGGAAGCGCTGGCCCGAACCGATGTGAGCGTCGAGAGGGCAATGCTGGCTCAAGCGTTGGGTGGTTGGCGGGGGCTTTTCGACTCGGGTATTCCCTCGCTCACGTTCGTCATCGTGTATCTCGTTGATGGCCAACAGTTGCGTCCTGCCGTGTGGTCCGCCGTTGGCGTCGGTGCGGTGATGGCCGTCTTTCGCCTGTATCGCAAGCAGAGTGTGCAACAGGTGTTGTCCGGTTTCATCGGGCTGGCCTTCTCGGCCTGGTTGGCCTCGCGAACCGGCCAAGCTCAAGACTTCTTCCTTCCCGGCATCCTGATCAACGCTGCGTATGGCGCGGCTTTCTTGATTTCGATTCTGATTCGGCGGCCATTAGTGGCATACGCCGTCGGCGCCATCTCCGGTGATGTGCGGACGTGGATCTCCGATCGTGGACGCCGCCGCGCGGCGACTGCCGCGACTTGGGTCTGGGTCGTCATATTTTTCGGCAAGGTGGCCATTCAATTGCCGTTGTATTGGGCCGGAGCTGTTGCTCCGCTGGGAATCACTCGAGTCGTGTTGGGCTACCCGTTGCTGGCACTCGGCGGCTACATCAACTTCCGGCTGATCCGATCCGCATCACACTCGATCGATCAATGACCCATCAGGGCTCGTAGCGCAGGTTCTTGATCGGCGGCAGCAACGAACATCAATTCGTCCCCGGCTTCCAACGGATCATCGGGGGAGGGCGTGATCACGCGGTTTTCGCGGATGATCGCCACGAGCGCAGTATCGGTCGGCCACGCCACCTGGGCGACTCGCGATCCCACTACTGGCGAGTCAGTGGCCAAGGTCATTTCGACCAGGTTCGCGTTGCCTTGGCGGAAGGTGAACAGGCGTACGAGTTCACCCACTGATACGGCTTCTTCGACCAGCGCGGAGAGCATCCTCGGTGTGGACACGGCGACATCAACGCCCCAGGTGTCGTCGAACATCCACTCGTTCTTGGGGTGATTCACCCGGGCTACGACGCGCGGTACGCCGTACTCAGTCTTAGCGAGAAGGGAGACGACAAGGTTGACTTTGTCGTCTCCTGTCGCCGCGACGACAACATCACAATTTTGCAGCCCGACGATCTCCAGCGCGCTGAGTTCGCACGCATCGGCCTGAATCTTTGTCGCGCCGGGTACGACATCAGGGCGGATCTTGTTCGCGTCGCGATCGACGAGCGTGACGTCGTGGCCGTTGCCGAGGAGTTCCTCTGCAATGGCGCGACCGATTTTGCCGGCACCGGCGATGACGATGCGCATCAGTTCGCTTCCGGACCTGCAGCGCAGAGTTTCTGCAACCGTTCAAGGGTTGAACTCTCGGCAACGACTCTGATGATGTCGCCGTCTTGAATCACTGTCTCGGCTGCGGGGATCGACCCCTCACCCAGACGCGTCAGACACGCAACCCGCGCACCGGCTTGGCGTTCGAAGGACGATACGAGCATGCCCACCCACGCCGAACTGAGGTGGATCTCGGCGAGGGTGACAGCGCCGGAGGGATCGTGCCATTCCTCCCGCAGTGAACTGGGCAACACTCGATGCAGAATTTGATCAGCTGTCCACGAGACAGTCGCCACGGTGGGGATGCCGAGGCGTTCGTAGACCTCGGCGCGCCGCTGGTCGTAAATCCGCGCGATGACGGTGTTCACTCCGAAGGTTTCCCGCGCCACTCGCGCCGCAAGAATGTTGGAGTTGTCGCCGTTGCTGACGGCCACAAATGCGTCAGCGGAATCGATCCGGGCCTCGGTGAGGACATCGCGGTCGAATCCGACGCCGGTCACGGTGATCCCGCTAAAACCGCGGTCAAGTCGACGGAATGCGGACGCTTCATGATCGATAACTGCGACGGAGTGCCCGGCGCCGTCGAGAGTGTGCGCCAGCAGCGACCCCACTCGACCGCAGCCCATGATGACGATGTGCACGTGAGCCTTTCGACCAGATCCAGACGGGTAGCGAGCCGGCGATTGGGCCTCGATTCGCTTTCTTCGTGCCAGCCGCACACGGTACAGGCCACGCACGACCTACGATGCTCGCCGTGCCGTCACCCACCGAACTGACCAAGCGGCTTATCGTCGGCCGAGCTCTTCGCAGCGGGGCTTTGGGCGAAACCCTGCTGCCCAAACGGATCGCCTTGCCGGTCTTCGCCTCCGACGCCCTGTCGTCGGTGGCCTACGCGCCAGACGAGATCTTGCTGACGTTGTCCCTCGGTGGTCTCACGGCATACGCCTTCTCGTGGCAGATCGGGATCATCGTCGGAATCGTGATGATCACCGTCGTCGCGTCGTACCGCCAGAACGTGCACGCCTACCCCAGCGGCGGCGGCGACTACGAAGTTTCCACCGTCAATCTCGGTCCGCGCGCGGGACTGTCCGTCGCCAGCGCCTTGCTCGTGGACTACGTGCTAACCGTCGCCGTGTCGGTGTCGTCCGGCGTACAAAACGCGGCCGCCGCGATCCCGTCGTTTCGAGGACACGAAGTCCAAGTCGCTGTGGTACTTATCGTCATCTTGGTGTCGCTGAACTTGCGCGGAGTACGCGAATCCGGCGCCATCTTCGCGATCCCGACTTATGCGTTCATCGTGGGAATCCTCGGCATGGTGATCTGGGGTTTCGTTCGTTTGCTGGTGTTCAACGATCTTCCACTGTCAGCCACGGCTAACTACGAGATCGCACCTGCCGAGGCGTACGCCTCGGGCTTCGGCGGCATCGCCGCGGTGTTCCTCCTTATGCGCGCCTTCTCCAGCGGGTGTGCGGCGCTAACCGGCGTGGAAGCAATCAGCAACGGCGTACCCGCCTTCCGCAAACCGAAGAGTAAGAATGCGGCAACGACGTTGCTGCTCATGGGAACGATCGCGATCACAATGATGCTGGGCATCATCGCGCTGGCCAACAAAGTGCAACTGCACTACGTCGAGGACCCGTCGACACAGTTGCTCTCTAACGGCGTTCCGGTTGGTGACTCATACGTGCAAAACACCGTTATCGCTCAGTTGGGACAGACGGTGTTCGACCACTTCCCGCTCGGCTTCTATTGGGTGACCGCTGCGACCGGAATTGTGCTCGTACTCGCTGCGAATACCGCGTTTAACGGCTTCCCTGTCCTTGGATCTGTCCTCGCACGCGACGGTTATCTACCGCGCCAACTCCACACTCGAGGCGACCGACTCGCGTTTTCCAACGGCATCATCGTGTTGGCCGCCGTTGCGCTCGTGCTCATCATCGCCTTCGACGCCGAAGTGACTCGACTCATTCAGCTTTACATCGTCGGCGTATTCGTGTCATTTACGATGAGCCAGATCGGCATGGTCCGACATTGGACCAGATTGCTCACGACCGAAACTGACGACTCAGTGCGGCGTCGGATGGTTCGCTCGCGGCTCATCAACGGATTCGGTTCGTGCATGACCGGTCTCGTCCTTGCGATCGTGTTGGTGACGAAGTTCTCCAAGGGCGCGTGGATTGCAATCGCGGCCATGGTTGTCCTCTACGTGATCATGCGTGGCATCAAGGGCCACTACGACCGGGTTCGAATGGAACTCACACCGGACGACGACGAAGCGGTGACATTGCCGAGTCGTGTTTACGCCATCGTGTTGGTCTCGAAGATTCACAAACCGACGTTGCGCGCCTTGGCGTACGCCCGCGCGACCCGCCCGACTGTGCTTGAGGCCGTCACCGTTGACGTCGATGACGAGGAAACCGCGCGGTTCGTGGCCGATTGGGAAACTCGTGACATCCCGGTGCAACTCACGGTCCTGGATTCGCCCTATCGCGAAGTCACAAGACCGGTCGTTGACTACGTCAAGGGGCTGCGGCGTTCAAGTCCTCGTGACTTGGTGACGGTGTACATCCCTGAGTATGTCGTCGGGCATTGGTGGGAGCACCTGTTGCACAACCAGTCAGCGCTGCGTCTCAAGGGTCGGCTTCTCTTCACACCCGGGGTCATGGTCGTGAGCGTCCCGTGGCAACTGCTCTCGAGTGAACGCGCAGCCGAACGTCCCTTGGACAACGCCCCTGGAGCCGTACGGCGAGGTGAGCCCAGCGGGCGGGTCGCCGACGCGCTTGTGAGCGATGAATTCGCCCAGCCGATGGAAGTTCCGTCCGCCCGCGACGAGGTCTAGCCGATGCCCGAACCTGGGGATCGAGTTGTCGTGGACGTGGGACCGGTCGCACACGGCGGCCATTGCGTCGCGCGGTTGGACGGCCAGGTGGTGTTCGTTCGGCACACACTTCCCGGTGAGCGAGTCGAAGCGGTGGTTACCGGTGTAGGCGGGGGCGAACGGTTCCTGCGCGCTGATGCCGTCGCGGTTTTGGTCGCGTCTCCCGAGCGCGTCGGTTCACGGTGTGAATTTGCTGGAGCCGGGAATTGCGGCGGTTGCGATTGGCAGCACGCGAGCATGCCGATCCAGCGCGAGATGAAGGCCGCCGTTGTCATTGAGGCACTCGAACGCATCGGTCGAATCAAAGA
>JBBRLC010000139.1:0-4804 GCA_038231595.1 Candidatus Nanopelagicales bacterium
CTGACGTGCTCCTCGCCATTGATGTGGGAAACACCAATACCGTTCTCGGCTTGTTTCAGGGAGAAACCCTCGAACATTCGTGGCGTATCAAGACAGATTCGCGGGCAACTGCTGACGAGATGGTGTTGATCTATCGAGGGTTGTTGACCGATGCCCCAGACATCACAGGTATCGCGTTGTGTTCAACCGTGCCTGCCGTGTTGCGTGAAATGCGGACCATGCTGGAGCGTTACTACCCCGACGTTCCAACCGTCGTGATCGAACCGGGCGTTCGTACCGGCGTACCGATTCTCACCGACAATCCGAAGGAAGTCGGCGCGGATCGGATCATGAACACCCTCGCGGCCTTCCATGTCTACGGCGGTCCGTCCATCGTGGTTGATTTCGGCACGTCGACGAACTTCGATGTCGTCTCCGCGAAGGGCGAGTTTCTCGGCGGCGCGCTGGCACCCGGCGTGGAGATCTCCCTCGATGCGCTGGCAGCGCGCGCGGCCGCACTGCGGAAGGTGGAGTTGGTTCGACCGAGGTCGGTGATTGGAAAGAACACCGTCGAGTCGCTTCAGTCCGGTGCGCTGTATGGCTTTGCCGGTCAGGTCGACGGCATCGTCGGCCGCATCATTGCCGAAGTGGGCGGTTCAGTGACCGCAGTGATCGCAACGGGCGGGTTGGCTCCCATCGTCGTCCCCGAATCGCGGACGATCACCCATCACGACCCCGACCTCACCCTCGTCGGCCTCGCTCTCGTCTTCGCCAAAACCACCTAGCCCACCGCCGTTGGTTACTGGATGATCAACATTGTTGATCATCCAGTGGGTATGCACGGCGTGTCGCGCCGATTTCCAGCCGTACGGTCAACAAAGTGCTCGTCTCGGCGGTGCGCTTCCTAGGGGTACGCCCGGTGGCGGTCTCCCTAGGGGGTACGTCTCGGCGGCGGTCTCCCGGGGGCGCGTCTCGACCCCGGTCTCCCGAGGGCGCGTCTCGACCCCGCGCTCTCGGAGGTACACCGCTCACCGCGCCGTTATCCGCGCGATGACTGAGACCGCTCACCGTTAGCCTTGCGCCCATGTCACGCGCCGAGGACGAGTTCTCCGACGCCACCAGCGCCTCCGACGTAACCCACGCGCGCGACGGCGACGATTCCACCGAAGTCTCCAGCGACGACCTTCCCGAGCAGATGCAGGTACGCCTGGACAAGCGGGCTCGGCTTCTCACTGAAGGCCGTTCGCCGTACCCCGTCTCAGTGCCCAGAACACACACCATCGGCTCGATTCGGGCGAAGTACGGCAACCTCGCCGCTGACGAGACAAGCGGCGAAGTGGTCAGCGTTGCCGGCCGGGTGATCTTCACGCGCGATACCGGCAAGTTGTGTTTCGCCAACGTTCGAGCCGGAGACGGTGTCGAGATTCAAGTCATGGTCAGCCTGGCGAGCGTGGGCGAGGAGTCCCTCGCGGAGTGGAAGTCGCTCATCGATATTGGTGATCACGTCGCTGTCACCGGTGAGGTCATCGCGAGTCGCCGCGGCGAACTCAGCGTCATGGTGACGACCTGGCAGCTGGCCGCCAAGTCACTTCGCCCACTGCCGGTCGCCCACAAACCCCTGTCTGAACAGACCCGCGTGCGCCAGCGCTACGTCGATCTCATCGTGCGACCCGACGCGCGTGCGATGGCGGTGACACGAGTGAAAACCATCGCCAGTTTGCGTAAGAGTCTTACCGAGCGCGACTATCTCGAGGTCGAAACACCCATGTTGCAGACGCTGCATGGAGGTGCCACCGCCCGCCCATTCGTGACCCATGCCAACGCCTATGACATCGATCTCTTTCTCCGGATCGCGCCCGAGCTCTTTCTCAAGCGATGTGTGGTCGGCGGGCTCGAGCGCGTCTTCGAAATCAACCGAAATTTTCGCAACGAAGGCGCTGATTCAACCCACTCGCCGGAATTCGCGATGTTGGAGTTTTATGAGGCGTACGCCGACTACAACGATGTTGCACGCTTGACGCGCGAGCTAATTCAGGAAGCAGCCCTCGCCATACACGGATCACTGACTTTCGAGTTTCACGACGGGCGCCAAGGTGATCTAGGCGGTGACTGGGAGTCGGTTGAGGTCTATCCGTCCGTGAGTCACGCTGTCTCCCAGGAGGTTACGCCAACCACGCCGATTGATGTGCTCCGCGAATTGTGCGCCGATATTGGTGTCGATGGCGATCCAAGTTGGGTCGCTGGCAAGTACGTCGAGGAGTTGTTGGAGCACCACGTGGTCGCGAATTTCGGGGCGCCGACCTTTGTGCGCGACTATCCCGAGGACACCTCTCCGCTGGTCCGCGCCCATCGCAGCCAATCCGGCGTTGTCGAAAAGTGGGATCTCTACGTGTCAGGTTTCGAACTGGCGACAGGCTATTCGGAGTTGGTGGACCCCGTTGTTCAACGCGAACGACTTCAGGCCCAAGCGGCTTTGAAAGTGGGCGGCGATGCCGAAGCGATGCCACTCGATGAGGACTTTCTGCGGGCCCTGGAATACGGCATGCCGCCTTCCGGTGGTGTGGGTATGGGGATTGATCGGCTGCTGATGGCGCTGACGGGCTTGGGGATTCGCGAGACCATCCTGTTCCCGCTGGTGAAACCAGAGTCATCGTGACTGCGGCGGCAGTGGTTCGACCCGCGCGTACATCGGACGTCGGCGTGATTCGCGAACTCATCGACACATACGCCCCGGATCGTCGCTTGCTCAGCAAGGCGACGGTCACCTTGTACGAAGACGTCACCGATTTCTTGGTTGCGGAGGTCGACGGCGTTGTTGTTGGGTGCGGAGCCATCCATGTCATGTGGACCGATCTCGCCGAGGTTCGCACGGTGGCGGTTCATCCGGAGCGACGCGGGTCGGGGATTGGCGCGATGGTCCTGTTGGCTCTGATCCAACGCGCTCGCGACGTTGGAGTCGCGCGTGTCTTCTGCCTTACCTTCGAAACCGACTTCTTTGGATCCTTCGGTTTCGTGGAGATCGATGGGACTCCGGTGTCGCACGAAGTCTTCGAACAACTGTTGCAGTCGTACGACGAAGGTGTCGCCGAATTCCTCAACCTCGAACGCGTCAAGCCCAACACCTTGGGCAACCATCGAATGCTCTTGGAGCTCTAATGTCCCTCCGCCGAGTCTGGAGTTATCTACCCCAAATGCCCCTCCGGAGGGTGCATAAGTCCAGACTCGGCGTGGGGGTGGTGAGCGCGGCCGCCCTGGTGGCGCTAATTCCAGCCGCCCAGCCGAGTTCGTACGCCAACACCGCTCCACGCAGCCAGGCCGCCACCACGTCGACGGGCCAGGCCGCCACCACGTCGACGGGCCAGGCCGCCACCACGTCAACGGGCCAGGCCGCCACCACGTCAACGGGCCAGGACGCCACCACTCCCTCGGTCCAGGCCGCTGTTGTACCAACTGGCCAGTTTTCAGCGACGTCACCCGCTCAGACCACAACGGGGTCAGCCGCTTACGCGAATCTGCGGCGACCGTTGGCGGGTTTGACAATTGCGATTGACCCTGGTCACAACCTCGGCAATGCCAGCCACCCAAAACAAATCAATCGCAAAGTTTGGGTGGGACTTTGGAAGATTTGTAATACCACCGGCACGGCCACAAACAGCGGATTCCCCGAGGCGACGTTCAACTTCTCCGTTGCGACCCGATTGAGGCGAGCCCTGCAAGCGCTTGGCGCCACCGTAGTTATGACCCGCTATGTGAATTCCAACGGGACCTGGGGTCCGTGCATCGACTACCGCGGGAAATTCGGGAAGGCCCAGCATGCCGTGCTCAAAGTGTCAATTCACGCCGACGGAGCGCCCGCCCGCGATCGGGGATTTCACATCATCACCCCGGCATTTCGTCGCGGCTACACCGATGACATCTTTAGGTCCTCGCGTCGTCTGGGCTTAGCGATGCGAGCCGGAATGTTGGCGGGTGGAGTCAGGCTTTCTAACTACATCGCGCACGGTTGGTCCGTACGAGGTGACCAAGGAACGCTGAATATGAGTGACATCCCGACGATCATCGTGGAGACGGGCAACATGAGAAATGCCCGCGACGCGGCACTAGAAACGTCGCGCAGAGGCCAGGAGGGATACGCATTGGCACTATTGCGCGGAATTCGGCTCTATTTACGGCGATGATTTCCTTCCAACATCAGCGAACGAATTGCGGATCTAAGGCAAATAGGATTATCTGGGCTAATCCGGAAATCCAATTGTGGGAGAAACTCATGGCACGCAAGGTCACGATTATTCTTGAAGACGACCTCGATGGCGGTTCCGCCGACGAAAGCGTCAACTTTGCACTCGACGGAGTGGCGTACGAAATTGACTTAAGCAAGGCCAATGCCGAACGTTTGCGTGAATCCATCGCGCCGTTTATGAAGGCAGGCCGGAAGGCGCCTCGCGGGACTCGTGGGCGTACGGGTCGAGGCATGAAAGCCACCGCTGGTTCTCACACGGAGCGCGCCAACCCCCAGACGATTCGCGCGTGGGCTGGGTCCAATGGCATTGATGTCAGCCCGCGGGGCCGAATCCCTGCCGACGTCGTCGCCCGCTTCGAGTCCGCCAACTAGTTCGCTGCATCACACCGGGCTGCGAAACGAGTCGACCGCTCAGTGATTCACGCTAAAAGGATTGATGGCGTCGTGATCGACGACGACCCGGTACGCCTGGATCGCGACAAACTTGAGCAATGGCTATCGGTCGAGGCGTACTGGTCTCGAGGTCGTACACGTGCAGAGATCGACCGCTCAATTGTTGGGTCCTGGGTTTTCGGGGTCTATGAC
>JBBRLC010000140.1:0-4801 GCA_038231595.1 Candidatus Nanopelagicales bacterium
CAGCGCTAACCCGCGTACTTTTAGGATGAATGTGGCATTGGTTCGGCTCTATTGAACTTTGTTCACATTCATTGTCACGAGCTAGGACACAATGCGATCGAAATATCCGCGCAAATGAATCCGTGATCGGCCACAATGGCATCCATGTCCGAATTGCGTTCCGACACCGCAAATGCGACTCGTTCAAGCGGTCGCTCGGCAACCTGGGAGTATCGGGAGTTCTCGTTCCCACGCGGGACGTCGATTCAGGAAGCCCGAACTGCGCTCACCGAAGAGGCTGAATACGGCCACTGGGAACTGGCCCGCGTCCGAATCTTTCGCAACGGCGGCCGACGTGTGTGGCTACGTCGAAAGACGTATGCGGTCAGCCGTACCGCCTAAACGTTCCATCATTCGTTCTCATGAAAGGTACGTCCGTTCAATAGAGACTGACGGAACTCCCTTTCATGCAAAACAATCGGGGTTAGCAGGCTCGCAGGAAACGATCCAGGACGCGTACGCCGAAGTGCAGTGCCGAAACCGGCACCCGCTCGTCGACCCCGTGAAACAGTGAACCGAAGTCGAGTGACGGCGGCAGCATCAACGGCGCAAACCCGTAGCAACGAATACCTAAGCGAGAGAATGCTTTCGCATCGGTACCGCCAAACAACGTGTACGGCACCGCACGCGCGCCCGAATCCTCGGAACGCAGCGCAGCCGACATCACATCGATGGTTGGCCCGTCGAAGGTCGTTTCCAAAGCAACCTGATGTTCGACGAATTCGCGCACAATGTCGGGCCCGAGGACCGAATCAACCTCGGCAAAGAACTCCTCTTCGTAGCCGGGCAAGAAGCGTCCATCGATGAACGCCGTCGCTTCACCTGGAATGACGTTGTGCTTATAGCCCGCATTCAACATTGTGGGATTTGCCGTGCTCGCAAGCGATGCACCGATCACGCGCGACAATCCGCCAAGTCGAGACAGCGTGGCGGCGATGTCGTCGGGGTCGAACTCCAACCCCGTCGACTCCGACAGCGCCGATAGAAACTCCCGTACCGACGGCGTCACATGTACGGGAAACTTGTGCCGTCCGATACGTGCGACTGCTTCGCACAAGACGATGACGGCGTTGTCGTCGTTGGGGAGCGAGCCGTGACCTGCCTGGCCGGCCGCGGTGAGTTTCATCCAGGCGATCCCGCGCTCGGCCGTTTGGATTAGATAGAGCCGCAGATCATCGCTGACGGTGAATGAGAAACCGCCGACCTCACCAACGGCCTCGGTCACCCCGTGAAAGATGTCGGGTCGGTTTTCCACCAGCCAGTGGGCTCCATGTCGACCACCGGCTTCCTCATCGGGCAAGAACAGCACGACGATGTCGCGGTCGGGGCGTACGCCGCCGGAAACCCACGACCGAATGGTCGCGAGGATCATGGCGTCCATATCTTTCATGTCGACGGCTCCGCGACCCCACACCATTTCCGCGGCAACGCCCGAGACCGCTGGGTCTGCGGCGATTTCCGCGTCAAAAGGTGGAATCGACCAGTCGCGGGCCTGAGCGGGTACGACATCGAGGTGCCCATGCAGGAGGAGCGCTCCTCGATCGGAATTGACTCCCGCGATTCGAGCGACCACCGCCGTACGCCGAGGTCCGCACTCGATGGTCTCCGCGTCGATCCTTACCTCGCGCAGTTTGGCCGCGACGTATTCGGCCGTTTCCGCCTCACCCGGTCCGCTGCCGTCTCCGTAATTTGAGGAGTCGATGCGGATGAGGTCCTGAAGGATTTCGACCACCTCAGCCTCGGCTGCCGGGATCGGTTCGGGAAGCAGACCAGCGACGGATGGACTCGGGTTCACGCGCCCATCTTGCCGCCTTGGGGTCGGATATAGTTGCCCTGCTTCGACATCAGTCGAACCACTCGTCCGAGTGGCGGAATTGGCAGACGCGCTAGCTTGAGGTGCTAGTGCCCTTCGGGGCTTGGGGGTTCAAGTCCCCCCTCGGACACAAAATCGAGGAAACCCACCGGCCACGGCCGAGGAGCACGAATCGACTCACGCCGTGCAGCAAGGGCTGTCGCTAGTGTGGCCGGATGGACGATCTACGGCTCAGTGATTTCGCCCGGGTGATGGAAGTGACGCATGAAGCCGAGGTCGGCGTCGTCCGCGAACTCACCACACCACCGTTGCAATGTCTCGTCGTTGACGGTGAGGGTTCGCTCGGCACCGATGACGCTCGCGCCGCCGTACGGGACCTCTATGCGCTGACATTCGCCGTGCATCTACTGCCGCGCAAAGGTCCGACCCCCCTCGGATGGCACGAGTACGACGTCGCGACGATGGAGGGGATCTGGGGCTCGTACTTGCGCAACGGCCGCTGGTCGATCCTTTTCCCGCAGCCGGACTTTGTGACGGAGTCGGTGGTCGAGTCCGCCAGAGCTCACCTCGCCGAGCGGCGGGCCGACGACGTACGGCTCGAAACGTTTCCGGCGCGGACCTGGCTGCAGACTTTGCACGTGGGCGACTTCACCGACGAGGAGCGCACGGTCCGACTGATCGAGCGTGCCGCGGTCGAGGGCGGCCACGAACTCCTCCCACACCACCACGAGGTCTACCTCGACGACCCGCAGAGGGTCGAGCCGGCGAGGATGCGAACGGTGATCCGCTACCCCGTGCACGCGAATCAGCAGTAGTCGATCGGCTGGTGGACTATCAATGCGCAGCGTCGCCCGGATCGACGGTGCAGTTCGCGCCTTCGTACACCGGGTGAGCGAAAGGGGGCGAGACATCGGTCACACGTGACTTGACGGCTCGGGAGCAGATCAACAGGAGAAACGGCCTTCTTGACCGAAGTGATCCTCGCTCGTTTCATGGCGGCGTTGGGCTGCCGCGACTCATCGGGACGGTCGCCGTTGGCGAACACACGCCGAGCCGACCATCGAGTGAGACGATCCCGTCATCAAGGTCGATATCGACTGGTGCCAGGGCGCTATTGGCAATCAATGAACTCCGACGCACGGTGCGAGTTGCAGCTTTCATCCGCGGTGATCGTCTGCTGATGAACTCTGCGTCGGCGCTGCGCCTGAACTGTCCGGCCAGGGCTCGCAGCAAAATACGGCATGCCATTTTGGGTGGGCACCTCCAACCGGCCACACCCGGTGCAAGCAACCTGCTGAAACTCCTGGTTCCCACCGATCGTTCCGCAGACAACTAGGCTCGCAAATGTGACCTATCGAAAAGAGGTTGGGGTGTCGAAGCGACGGGCCATGGGTGAGGCACGTGAGCAGTTGGTCGTGGCAGCGGTCGCCGAGGTGATCGCAGAACTCGGGCCGGCTTAAATGGGGGTCGCCGATGTCGTCGACGTCGCACAAGTCCACCCCACTCCTAACAAGAAGCATTCAGCGAGCGCTGCTAAATGACGGCGTGGCGAATTCGCGAACTCACCGAAGACGACCTTGACGGTGTCGTACGCATGTGGGACGACGCCAACACAGGTCAAGAACTCCCCGGACTCTCGGTCGCCGAACTCGTCGGCACCATCCGCGAGGGCCATCCCGGGATGGTTGCTTCCGTCGGCGATGAGCTGGTGGGCATGGTGATCGGACAACGCGCGGCGGATCGGGTCTGGATTCAACGCGTGACAATCGCGCGGCAATGGCGCCACCAAGGGATCGCCACGCAGTTGCTGTCGGCCCTTGAAAAACGACTCGCGTCAGCGGGTGTGCGCCGATTCAGCGCACTCCTTCCGCAAGGTGACGATGGGAACGCTGACCAACTTTTCGAGCACGCGTCATACCGAGCTTGGCCCGACATGACGTACGTCGAAAAGTACTCGTCGGTCCGGCCAGCCAGTTCGACGCTGCTCGAACGGCTCGGTGCCGACTACCTCCCCGACGACCTCTGGGATCGCATCGGTGGAATGAATGACGTGAAAGAGATCATCGAGCGGCGCGTGATCCTGCCCGTTCAGGAAGCGAAGTTAGCGGCGAGTCTTGGCGTACGACCGCCCAAGGCGATCATCCTTTTCGGCCCGCCGGGTACGGGCAAAACGAGTTTCGCCCGCGGAGTCGCGGCCCGACTCGAATGGCCGTTCGTTGAGCTATTCCCCAGCGAGTTGAGCGGCACAGACGGCGGGGCTGGCGAGGTCCGAGAATTCTTCGCCACAGTGCGCCTGCTCGACTCGTGCGTTGTCTTCATTGACGAGGTGGAAGAAGTCGCTGGTCATCGAGGCGCCGGTGCAGCTAGCCACGCCATCACCAATGAACTACTCAAGTCGATACCAAATTTTCGGCAGGACCCCGATCGACTTTTGGTTTGTGCCACCAATGATTTGGCCGCGTTGGACCCAGCGTTTCATCGGCCGGGACGATTCGATTGCATTATCCCGGTGGGCCTGCCAGACGAGGCCGCGCGCCGGGCAATCTGGGAGTTGTACCTTCCCGACGATGTAACCGGTATAGATCTTGAACCCATTGTCCAAGGGTCGACGGGGTTCACCCCAGCCGACATAGCGCAAGCCGCGGCGACCGCGGCTCATCGAGCATTCGAACGCGCGGTGAGTGGTGGGAACGTCGGCGTCGTGACCGCCGACTACCTCGAGACACTTGCCGAAACCCGGCCGTCCACCGACCCAGCTGCCTTGGAGGCCTTCGAGACGCAGTGCGAACTGCGGGAACGCTGGTAGGAGTGGCGCGAGCTTTTCGACACCGACGACTGAACGCTCAGTGCGAAGGTGCCCTGTACGCCTGCGCGTTCGATGCGTTGAGTTCAAAGCCTGCTTTTCGGTAAATGCGGCCGCGGGATTGGTGGCCTCGGTGACGATCACCC
>JBBRLC010000141.1:0-4783 GCA_038231595.1 Candidatus Nanopelagicales bacterium
CGAGGCGCCTCGGCGAGATCCGCTGGAGTTCTCTGGCACTTGCCGTTTCCGGCATCGCTCTACTTCCCGCACTGCTGTCGCAGACGCAACCAGGTCTGCTCGTTGCCGGTTTTGCCTTGGGATTCGCGGGGCAAGCAGTGAAGATCTGTAGCGACACGATCGTTCAGGAAGACATCGACGATGCGCATCTTGGCCGTGTCTTCAGCGTCTACGACGTGGTCCTCAATATCGGTTTGGTTTTCGGCATGATTGTCGTCGCTTTCGCAGTGCCCGAAAAGGGCGTATGGCCGTTGGGCCAAGTGCTTGCAGCACTAGTGCTTGTTGGTGCTGCGATTGTGTATGAGCGGACCCAACGTTCGCCCACACTCACCGACGCCATACTGCGGTAGGAGGCCACGTGTCGAATCCGGGGCGCCCGTTTCGGCCGGTCGCCGTAAGTCACTCAAGTCGAAAACTCAACGGGTCGCAGACCCACACATTCAGCGCGCCCGAAACGGACTCATCGGGGCATTCTGGCTGCGACTGCTCGAACTTGAATTCATCGAAAAGTCGATCGCGCTTGCCGCCAAGTTGTTTGTGTCGTTTTTCCCGGTGTTAATCATGGCTGCAGCGCTTACTCCGCCCGCTGTGCGCGATTCAATCGTGACGAGTCTTTCGTCGCGTTTCGGGCTCGAGTCCGATCAGATTTCGGTGATCGAGGGCGCTTTCTCGATCAGCGATCACGCCTCTGCGACATCAAGTCGGATCGGGTTTGTCGTCTTGCTGCTCTACGCAACCTCGTTCATCACCGCCTTGTAGCACGTCTACCTTCGCGCCTGGCGACGGCCGAGGGGCGGCGGCGTACGGAACCACGGGCGTGGTTCGACCTGGATCCTCGGGGTGATCGTTTTGATCGTGGCCATCGGCGGGTTATGTCGGGGCCTTGGCGATTCCAGCGGCTACGTCGCCGTCACGGTGCTCGCGCCCATCGGCTCGATCAGCCTGTGGTGGTGGACTCAACACACGATGTTGCGAGGCGAGGGGATTGTCATACTTGATTGTTGGCGCAGCAGCCGCTGGTCCGGTGCTCGCCGATACTCGAAGCGCTCTCGGCTCGTGGATGCGCGCCGACGGCACGGAGGACCCCGGAATTCTCACGCCAGGGGCACCCGAGCCACTCCCAGCGCCCACTCTCCCAACCGGATTCCTGTCGCGTCTCGATTCGGCCGTAGGTCAAGACGACCGCGACACTCCGCCGCCCCTCGACATCGCACGCGAATGAATGAACCGTTCGTTCAATAGAGACTGACGAACAGACCTTTCACGCAGAAACGGGTTACGAGGAGCGGGGCGCCCACCAGGTCAACAGGCGGTCGCGCGCCGTTGATTCGTCGAGAGGGCCTTCTTCGAGGCGTACTTCTAGCAAGAAGCGGTACGCCTCACCAACCTCGCGGCTTGGACCGATCCCCAAGATCTCCATGATCTGTTCACCGTTCAAGTCGGGACGAATCGCGTCCAGTTCCTCCTGCTCAGCGAGTTGAGCGATCCGAGCCTCCAACGAGTCGTACGTTCGGGCCAACGTTTCTGCTTTGCGAGCATTACGAGTCGTGCAATCCGCCCTCGTCAGTTTGTGTAGTCGAGGCAAGAGGTCACCGGCATCTCGCACATACCGGCGTACGGCGGAATCGGTCCACTCACTTGTGCCGTAGCCGTGAAATCGAAGGTGCAACTCGACGAGGCGATAAACCGCGTCGATGTTGTCGTTGGAGAAGCGCAACGCCTGCATGCGTTTGCGTGTCATCTTCGCTCCGACGACCTCGTGGTGATGGAAGGAGACACCGCCAGCTTCTTCGAATCGACGAGTCTTGGGCTTACCGATGTCGTGCATGAGGGCAGCAAACCGGAGCACGAAATCCGGACCGCTTACTGGCTCATGGGTCGACTCCATTTCGATGGCTTGCTCAAGCACGATCAACGTGTGCTCGTACACATCCTTGTGGCGATGATGTTCGTCGATCTCTAGCGCCAGTTTGGGCAACTCAGGCAGCACGTGCTCAGCGAGGCCCGTCGACACCATCAAGGCCAACCCAGCCCGCGGCTGTTCGCCCATGATCAGCTTGACTAGTTCCGCGCGTACTCGCTCCGCACTGACGATGTCGAGACGCCCGGCCATCGAGGTCATCGCGGCGACTACGTCGGCATCGACGTCGAAGCCGAGCTGCGACACAAAGCGGGCGGCCCGCATCATCCGCAATGGATCGTCATCAAAGGAGGACTCAGGCAATCCAGGTGTACGGAGGATCCGTTTCACGAGGTCGCCTAGTCCGCCGAAGGGATCTATGAGCCGGCGCTCCGGCAGGGTGAGTGCCATCGCGTTAACGGTGAAGTCACGACGTAGCAGGTCGCCTTCCAAGGTGTCGCCATAGGAAACGTCGGGCTTGCGTGATTCTCGGTCGTACGCCTCCGCGCGGTACGTCGTGATCTCTACCTTGTGGTCGCCACGGCGGGCACCGACGGTTCCAAAGGCGATGCCAACGTCCCAGATGCTGTGCGCCCAACCTTCAAGCAACGATTGAACGGCATCGGGTCGAGCGTCGGTCGTGAGGTCAATGTCTGGGCTGGGCCGCCCGAGTATGGCGTCGCGAACCGTTCCGCCCACAAGCGAAAGTTCGAAGCCCGAGGCATCGAAGCGCTCGGCGAGTTCGGCCACACCTGTCGGTAGGCCGATAAGGGCCGCGGCGCCACGGTGCTGGGCATCATCAATCGACTGGTCCGGCACGACCGCTGACCCTAGTTCCTCCCAGGAATAACCTCGAACAGATGACAGACCCGAAACATTGCAGTCGTGCTGCGCGCCAGCGGCCGGACTTTGACACTCGCGGGCGCCACACGTGAGATCCCTTGCCGCAATTTGTTCAAGATCACGGCGACCCGCATCCTTACGCACGCGAGCTGAGACTCGCCTCCAGATATCCTCGCGGTATGGCAGATGGTCCGCGTCCCGCAAACACCGGATCTGGGCGGCCAGCCAGCCAACGGATGACCAAAGTGGAGGAAACCTCCGCCGGTGGACTCATCATCGACCGCTCGCGCAGCGCACTCAATGCTGCCCTCATTGCCAGGCACGATCGCCGCGGGCGCTTGCTGTGGTCGCTGCCCAAGGGTCACGTTGAGCCGGGTGAAACAGCGCAAGAAGCCGCGATCCGCGAGGTGGAGGAGGAGACCGGGATCCGCGGACGCGTCCTGGCCCCACTCGGCACGATCGACTTCTGGTTCGTTGCCGATGGACGGCGTATTCACAAAACCGTCCACCACTTCTTGCTCGCGGCAAACGGCGGCGAGTTGTCCGACGCGGACATCGAAGTCGTCGAAGTCGCTTGGGTCCCGCTCGCTGAGGTTGCCGCACGGTTGGCGTACGCCGACGAACGCCGTCTCCTCGACCAAGTTCCTGATCTGCTGGCGGCCGCCGGATGAACCGAGCGCCGCGGCCGAATCTCACGGCCCGGTTCGCGGTCGGGGCGGCATTGATTGCTCTGGGCGTCCCGCTCGCCGCCTCGCCCGCGACAGCAGCGTCAGCACTTGACACCAATGTGCAAAGCGGCTCACAACCGCGCTCCGACGAGAGCCCCAGCCCAAGCACTACGTTCGCACAGCAACCCGATGCGGCGCCGGCAAGTATCGAGTCACTCGCCCCGCTCGTCCCCACTGTTGTTGGAACGCTGGCAATAAGCGGTCGCGTCACGAATCGCACTGACGTGCCTGCAACTGACGTCTCTATTCGCCTCAGAATCTCACCGACGCCACTTGAGGGTCGCTTCGAGATCGCCCAGGTCCTGTCGGGGAACACAAGCCGCGAGGGTGCCGCCGTGGACCGCACGCGCACAGATGTCTCGGACGCGTTAGCACCGGCCCAGCAACAGCCGTACTCCATCTCCATTCCCTTTAAGGACACCAACCTGGGCACCGGGTCGAGCGCCAACGGTGTCTACGTGATCGCCGTCGAAACGTTGGGGCGCAAGAGCATTGACGGACCGATTGAAAGGCTCGGGCTGACGAGAAGCTTCTTGCCGTGGTTTCCTCAACCGGCCCAACTCAAGCCGAGCAAGTTGGTGTGGATGTGGCCGATCACCTCCGCGCCGGGTCGGGATGCCAATGGCGTCTTGTCCACCGAGACAACACCGGACGAAATGGCCCCGGGAGGTCGGCTCTCCCGATTTCTGGATGCGGCACCAGCCGATCCCAGGGCAATCAGTTGGGTGGTCGACCCTCAACTTCTGGAAGAGGCGGGAGCCATCGGTAATGGGTATCGAGTGGCGACCCCAACCGGAGTGACGGAAGGCACTTCTCCGGACGCGGCAAAGGTTTGGCTCACTCGCACGACCGCAACGCTGAAGACCGCAGACGTGCGGGCACTTCCCTATGCCATCCCGGACGTGGTTGCTGTCAATCGCGCTGGTCTGGGTAGCGACGTCGTGTTGTCGTCGACATCGGCCGCGCCACTTGCCAGTCGCGTACTCGCACGACCGGTATCGCCGGAGCTCGCATGGCCCACAGACGGCGTCATCGACACCGGCACCCTGGACTTGCTGCGATCAGCGGGCGTCTCCACGGTCGTACTCAAAGACTCGACGGCTCCCCCCGACCCTGCCGTCGCCTATACACCTTCAGGTTCGATCGCCCTGTCGTCGCTATCGGGTACGGCGCGTGCGGTGCTCACCGACACGGGGCTCAGTGATGCGCTCGCGATGCCGCAAAACACGAACGCGCAAACCGTTCTCGCCCGTCAACGATTCTTTGCCGAAAC
>JBBRLC010000142.1:0-4779 GCA_038231595.1 Candidatus Nanopelagicales bacterium
CTGGATGATCAACAATGTTGATCATCCAGAGGGAACGACCGATAACGAACTTGTGGGGCGTCGAGCGGTTAGAACTCTTCGAACATGCGGCCGTAGCCGTAGAGCTTGTCGTTGATTCCGTTGTCGCGCAGTGCCATCCACCACGTCGCTGCATTGATGGCGACCACTGGCTTGTGTAACCACCGCTCGGCTTCAGCTGCCAGCCGCACCATCGACAAGTTGGTGCCGACCTGCACGATCGCGTCGGGCCCGGTGCGATCGAGTTCGAGTACGGCTTCACGCAACCGATCCTCGGTCACGTGTGCGATTGATACGGCCGTCGGACACTTCAGTCCGATGAGGTGCTTCACCTCGAAACCGAGTTCGTTGAAGAACTTGACGACTTGTTCGTCACCGTTGACCTGGTACGGCGTCACGACGCCGATGGTCTGAACGCCGTACTTATGCAAAACCCGCTCGCAGGCCTCGGCCCCGGTGGCGACGTCGAGTCCGCCCGACCGCTCCTTGATGCGTCTTTTGAATCCCTCGTTGCCGACCTTCCCATCCCAGAATGTCTCAGCCGACATGCCCATCACCATGTAGTCGACTTCGGCGGTGCAGACACGATCGATGGCCGAGTCGATCTCATTGTCGAGTTGCACCCGCAGGTACTCCATCTGCTCGACTGAGGACAAGTCCTGGTCACGAATGTGGATGCGGGCGAAAAGTGGCGTCACTCCCAGAACGTTCATTCGATTGAAGTCGGCCTCAACGATCGAGTTGGTGCTCGGGGCAAGGACTCCGAATTTGCGGCGCCACGCGAGTTGATCCACCATTGTCATACCTCCTGAAGTTGCATGGCTTGAGACGAAATCGCAGTACGCCGAAAGAGTCTGAGGGCTCCGTACGCCAGCGCCGCCTGCGCCAACGTGTTCACCGATTCCTCGACCCACTGCGTGCCCGACGATTGAGCGATTGATGGCGAGCCAAGGACAGCAAGCAGCGGGACAACCGTCAACTGGAAGGCAAAGAGGCCCACGGCAACATTGTCATTGGCACGCTTCGCGACTATGGCCGCCGCGACTGTCATCGTGATGGAAAAGACTGCTGTGCCCAAGAGGAGGGGCCACACCTTGTGACTAGCCAGCGCGAGCGCAGCGAGGAAGATCACACTGCCTAAGAACGGCGTACGCCGAACTTGATGTCCTCGCACTGCACTCACCAACGCCCACGCCAGCAGAGCGAACCCTGGCAAAAGGAAGACGAACAGCAAGTCGTCTAGCCAATAGATGTCGATCTCAGTAGCGGCGATGACGATCTTCCAGACCGCTTTGCATGCCCCGCCGGTCGTGACGAGCGCTGCACCCAAAAGACCCCACGACAACACACCAGCAACTCGGCGCTGGGCCGATCGCGCCAGCAGAGCCGTGCCAATGCCCGACAACGCGACCGGCAAGAAATCAACCAATGCCAAGGAGACCGTGTAATGCACCTCGCCTGACATGGGGGTAACTCCTTGGCTAGCGATCGTGGAGAAGACTCTAGCCTTCAGCGAAGATGTCCCTCTTCTTACGCAGCACGAAGGCGCCGAAGAAACGCGAGCCCGCTTTGCTGCGGGTGAGCCACGCGACACGGTCGCCGCTCTTATGGGGCTCCAGGATCCCGGCCGCCAGATACGGCGTCACCGTCTCCACTCGATCGCCCAAGATGTTGAAGAACTTTTTGGCCTTCTCCAATTCTTCTGGCTGGCCGTCGTAGTCCTCGACAAGAAGGTCGGTCAACACGATCCCGGGAGACAGGAAACAAACCGAAATCGGCGAGTCCTTGGTGTCCTTGGCCAGTGACTCGGTGAAGTACGTGACGGCGCGTTTGGTTGCGCCGTACAACGCCATGTTGTTGCCCATCATCCCGTTGGAGCCAAAACCCTCCATGTTCCAGATGACGCCCGAACCCTGCTTCTTCATCCCGGCCATCGCGACGGCAGCACCATTGACGACGCCAAGCATGTTGGTCGCAACGATCGCGTTGGCAGCCTCGACGGGGATCTCGTCTAAGGGCCGGCGGGTGACGCCCATGCCCGCATTGTTGACCCACTGATCGACTCGGCCAAAGGTCGCGACTGCGTGATCCCACACGTATTGGACATCTCCACGGTTCGAAACATCCGCGGGTACCCCAGTCGCTCGATCTCCAGCGCCGAGTGTCGCGAGCGCTTTGTCCACGGACTCTTGTGAGCGACCACAGATCACCACGCGACTACCACGGGCAAGCAACTCGCGTGCCAGGCCGAGGCCAATACCGCGAGTACCGCCAGTAACTACGACAACCTGAGCGCGACTCATGGCGAGGGCTCCCATTCGAGTAGGCCGTGAACGACATGAGAACGAACATCGCCGGACGAGAGATCCCACACGACGCTCATCGAGAGTGAATTGTCGAGCAGGAATTCGCGTCCCTTGATCTTTTCAACCCCGCAGTTCGGAACATCCATGTCGAAGTGCTGCACGGTAAAAAGTGCACGTCCAAATGCCCGGGCGTTACCCCAGATGTGCGGGCCGTCATACGTCGTAAGACCCGCACTGCGAGTGCGCTCGAAACTGTAGCGACGGGCAAGTTCCCCATCCCACGTGATCGTCTGACGAGCGCGGGTAAGCGAAAGTGGCTCATGGTCGATGGTGACGTGCGTTTCACCGACTCGCGACTGGTCGGCTGCGTACACCTCCATCGTCCCAGTCCAACGTCCACTCTGCTTGGTGGGCAACACGTGGGGACGCGCTCCAAGATTGCGTTCTCGTTGCTTCCACGCGACTACTTCCGCTTGCGCTTTTTCGGTCGTGGTGTCGAACCAGCGCTTGTAGACCCCGTTGAAGACACCACAGACGGCCCAACCGTCAGACAGCACTGACGAGTACACCTGGGTCTCACCGTCGGGGAGAATGTGGTTCCACGTACGCAGGTCAACCGTCCAACCGGGCGAGTAGTAGTTCGCATCAACAAAGGTGCCGTACGGCTGCCCAGTCCCATAGAAGTCCGGACCGGTGTAGACACGATTCGAGTCCGAGTCAATGACGCCGAAGTCGAAGTTTGCACCCAATTCGAACCGGTTCCGAAGTGGTCCAACGGCCTCGATCGAGGTGTTCATCCAATAGCGCGTTGCTCCGTTTTCGAAGACAGATGCTCGAGACACGTTTTCAAAACCAACGTGGTTGCCTTCAGCATCAAAGAGGCTTGGGTTTGAGACCCATTCGCCTTCGATCTTCTTCTGCCACTCCGAGGGGGTATCTCCGGTCGTGGTCACGATGCGCGGTCCGGTCGCGGAAGCAGCGGGGGCGGTGGTGGTGTCGGTCATTGCCTAGACCTCTCGATTGATCTTGTTGAATTCGAGGTTGATGCGCATGAACTCAGACACGTCTTGACCCAGCAGCGGCGTTATTTGGTCCCAGACCGGGTCAACGTCGCGACTGAAGATCATCGAACGGTTCGCAGCATCGCGGGCGGGCAGATTCGTGTCAGCGATCGAGTCCAGAACCGACTCGGGCAGCCCTTGCTCACCCAGGGTGAACCAACGGTCGAGGTATGCGTTCGCACGGTCACCCAACTGGCGATAGGCGTCTGGGGTCGCTCGCGACACCAACATCCACGGCGACATGATCGCGCGTTGGCGTGGCGTCAGGTTGGCCTTCGACAGTCCTTCGATCGCCATGCCAGAGTCGAAAGTCTCGGTCAACGGGCCGTATACGTAATCCATGTATTCCAGATGCGCACCGAGATCGACCCGCGGGTTGAGGTCGAGGTGGAAGGCGAGAGTTCCGTGCGCTTCGACTGAGTCCAGCGTGAAGTGCGGGACGGCTGACTCAGGTTCGGAGAAGGCGTAGATCATGTGTGTATCCATGTTCAGTGAGGCCACGCTGATGCCCGCGTAGACGACCTTGGCTACTGGCCCGTCGCCGGTCCACACGCGATATTCGCCGAGCGGACCATCGGCAGTGATCGGTGAGCCCTCAGCTTGAGGCGCGAGGGTCAACGTGCGGAAGGGCCCGCCATCGTCAGACAGAACTTCGCTCACCTTCGTGCCCTCGATCACCCGTTCGAGCGTGCTCAAACAAAGTTCCCTTGCTAGACGCTCGCTCATGCCCTTGCCTCCTTGGCCGAGTCAGTCGACTCGGAACCTGTAGTGACATCGATTGATGTCTCGTTTATGTCCCCATCCAACGCGCGGTCCGCCGTGGTTGTTGCCGTCCTACCTGTTGTAGAAACGCGATGCTCTGCTCGACCTTCGCCTCTTACTTCGTATTCAGAATTCCCGCCCGCATGGCCATTCTTCGCCCCCAGAGCCTGCCATGATTGAACTTCCTTGTGCGTCCAGGCCCTCGCCAACTCGGGTATCTCGCGACGAGCAGGTGACGGAATCACCACGGCGGTGTCGCGCGGTCCGTCACCGACAATTTGGTGCATGTCGATACCCCAACCCTGGTCGATCAGTTCGTTTCGCCTACGCCGATAGGCAACTTGAAGTGCATCTGACCGTACGTGGAGTTCATCGCCGAGGTCGTACGGCAGCAATTCAGGGCGCTGTTGTTCGATAACGACCCGGTCTTGTTCGAAGATGTAGCGAATTCGCTTGTGTGCGTCCTTATCAGCCCAATTGCCTTTGAAGAAGTCGCGCATTCCAATGTAGAGCGATCGCGTTCGGTTAGGCCCGATTGGAACGTTGGCATCGACGAGGATCATTGTGCCGAAAGGCAGGGGTACATAGAGAAGGACGATGTTCGGGAGGAAGAAACCGTTGCGCACTTCGAC
>JBBRLC010000143.1:0-4762 GCA_038231595.1 Candidatus Nanopelagicales bacterium
CAACGCGATCTCCGTTGCCGCCTGAATCGTCGGCCCGTCCATGAGTGGATCGGAGTACGGCAAACCGACCTCAACGATGTCCACGCCGGCGTCAACCATCGCCAGCAACGCGTCGATCGAGCCCTGATGGGTAGGAAAGCCCGCAGGCAGATACCCGACCAGGGCCGCCCGGCCCTCACTGCGCGCCGTGGCAAACACCTCAGCCAATCGCGCGCTTCCCGAACTCTCACCCATGCCCAACTCAGCCATCGAGCACCCCGAACCAGGCGCCCGCGGTTGCGACATCCTTGTCACCGCGCCCGGAGAGATTGATCAAGATGGTTGGTTCGCGACCAAGATCGTGTGCGAGTTTGGGTCCCAACTTCAGAACTCCGGCCAATGCGTGCGCACTCTCGATGGCCGGGATGATCCCCTCAGTACGGCACAGCAGCGAGAAAGCGTCCATTGCTTCGGTGTCGGTAACCGGCTCGTACGTCGCTCGGCCAGTATCAGCGAGCCACGCATGTTCGGGTCCGACGCCGGGATAGTCCAACCCCGCGCTGACCGAATGTGATTCGATCGTTTGGCCATCGTCGTCTTGCAAGATGTAGGACCGAGATCCGTGCAGCACACCGACATCGCCACCCGTGATCGCGGCCGCGTGTCGCCCCGTCTCGACGCCATCGCCGCCGGCTTCGTAGCCGTACAGGCGCACATCGGGGTCGTCGATGAATCCAGAAAAAATCCCCATCGCGTTGGATCCGCCGCCGATGCAGGCGGCAACTGCATCGGGAAGTCGTCCCGTGCGTTCCAGCACTTGGGCGCGCGATTCGATCCCGATGACGTGGTGGAAGGTTCGCACCATCTCCGGAAAGGGAGCAGGTCCAGCGACGGTGCCAATGAGGTAGTGCGTGTTGTCGACGTTGGCGATCCAATCGCGCATCGCTTCGTTCATTGCATCTTTGAGCGTACGGCTGCCCGCCAATACCGGGACCACCTCGGCACCGAGCAACTGCATCCGCGCAACATTGAGCGCTTGGCGTTTGGTGTCTTCCTCGCCCATGTAGACGACGCACTCGAGACCCATCAGCGCGGCCGCAGTCGCGGTCGCCACTCCATGTTGTCCGGCACCGGTTTCGGCGATGACACGCGTCTTGCCCATGCGGACGGTAAGGAGCGCTTGGCCGAGCACGTTGTTGATTTTGTGCGATCCCGTGTGGTTGAGATCCTCACGCTTCAACAGGATTCGCGCGTTACCGGCATGAGCCCCAAATCCCGGCGCTTCGGTGAGCGGAGTTGGTCGACCGCTGTAATCCCGAAGAAGCCGATCGAGTTCGTTGCCAAAGTCAGGGTCTCGTTGCGATTGTCGAAACGCCGCGTCCAACTCATCGAGGGCCGCCATGAGCGCCTCGGGAACGAACCGACCGCCGTACTTTCCGAAATGGCCCCGCTCATGAGGAGAAGTCATGGTCGACCGTGGTGCGTCGCCGGATGCGCCCCTGCGGTGACAAGATCGTGAACGGCCGTCCGTGGGTCCTTACCGGTGACGAGGCTCTCTCCTACAAGTACGGCGTCGGCTCCGCAGTTCGCATAAGCGAGTAGATCGTGTGGGCCGCGTACGCCCGATTCGGCGATCTTGACGCAGTAGTCCGGAATCCGCGGTGCGAGCCGAGCAAAAGTGTCGCGGTCAACCTCGAGAGTCTTGAGATTGCGCGCGTTGACACCGATGATCGTTGCGCCCGCGTCGATTGCACGAACCACTTCTTCTTCGTCGTGAACCTCCACCAACGCCGTCAGGCCAAGGCTTTCCGCGCGCTCGATGAGTGACGTAAGAGCCGACTGCTCAAGTGCAGCCACGATGAGCAAGGCCAAATCGGCGCCGTGGGCACGCGCCTCAAAGAGTTGGTACGACGACACGATGAAGTCCTTGCGTAGTACCGGAATGTCCACGGCGGCGCGCACGGCAACGAGATCGTCCAGGGAACCGCCAAAGCGTCGGCCTTCAGTCAGCACGCTGATGCAATGGGCACCGCCTGCTTCGTACTCCTGCGACAACGCCGCCGGGTCCTCGATCGCCGCCAAGTCACCTCGACTCGGACTCGACCGCTTCACCTCAGCGATGACAGCCACTCCATCGGCGCTGAGCACCGCAGTAGCGTCACGCGCGGGACTGGTGTCGACCAGCTTCGCCTTGAGGTCGTCGAGGGACACTGACTCTTGTCGAACGGCGAGGTCCAGGCGCACCCCAGCAATGATGGTGTCGAGCACATTCATCGCAGCTACTTAGTCCGCCACCGGGGCGCCCATGCCCATCATGGCCATTACCTTGCCGACCAGGCCGCCCAGGATCGCGATACCAAACGACACATAGAGCAGCGGCCAGTTACCGAAGATCACCGCGAACGCCCCGATCAGGAAGGCAAGCGTGATGATCACCACGGCCGTCCACGCGGCGGGCGTGTGTCCGTGACTCTCGTGATGCTCGTTGGCCATGGGCCCTCCCTTGTCGCGCAGCCGGGTCGGATTGGTCGTGAACTCATCAGGTCGTTACGTCTCTACGTCATTCTGACAGTCCGCTCAGGTGTCTTCTCTCAGGGTCCTTCCGTCAGGGTCGGATCGATGCCGTGTTCGAGGGCATCCCAGGCGTCCTTGGGTGCAATATCTGTGGGTTCGCCCAACGCAGTCGGCGCTGTCGAGTTGAGGCTGGCCCGCTCGATGCTGGTTCGCTCATAACGCGACGACATCGTCGGCCACCGGGCCCCGCGCATCAACACGACCGCCGAGCCCAGCAGCGCAACAATCGAGCCAGCCACGGCCATCAGCCACCACGCCGAATCGCTCGATCGCGTCGACACCGCGACCGCAACGCTCGCCACGCTCAACAGCACCAGCAAAAACCCGACCACTTGTCGGCCCCGACTCCGGGTCGCAATGACCGCGAGTGTCGTCAAGGCGGTGAGCAACGCCAGTGCGGGTCCGGTCGGCTCCACCTCGGCTCCGGTACGGGCCGGTTCACACGCCGGGCCAAGCGACCCGAAACACGGCGCGGCGGGGGCCCAGGTACGCGAGTACGCCCACCACGTGATCACCGAACCGACGATCACGACCAGCAGGGTCAACGAGTATTCGCGTTTTGGATTCATCTGCTCGCGGCCGCGACGACGGGCACGAGGGTTTGGGCGATCGCTATCGCTCGAAGCACTGCCATCGCCTTACTTCGACATTCTGCGTCCTCGGTCGCAGGGTCCGAGTCCGCGACGAGGCCAGCACCGGCTTGCACATAGGCGACTCCGTCACGCATCAACGCGGTACGGATCGCGATAGCAGTGTCCATATCGCCAGCGAAATCCAGATAACCCACCGCGCCTGCGTACAGCCCACGTCGAGATGGTTCCAACTCATCGATGATCTCCATCGCCCGCGGCTTCGGCGCTCCCGACAATGTGCCCGCCGGGAAGGTCGCGGCCAGCAGGTCGTACGCCGTCCGCGGGTGACCAGCCTCGTCGCTGCCCAGCGCGCCAACGACGGTCGACACGATGTGCATGACGTGGGAGTACTTCTCCACCGACATGAAGTCCAGGACTTCGACGCTGCCGGGCTCGCACACCCGGCCGAGGTCGTTGCGTCCTAGGTCCACCAGCATCAGATGTTCGGCGCGTTCCTTCTCGTCGGCGAGCAAGTCTTCGGCAAGAGCCGCGTCCGCTTCGGCAGTTGCGCCACGGGGTCGAGTGCCAGCCAGCGGATGAACCAAGGCCCGACCTCGGGTGAGCTTGACCAGCGCCTCCGGGCTCGAGCCAACGACATCGAAGCCAGTTACGCCCAACTGAACAGGCGGAAAGCGGAAGAGGTACATGTAGGGGCTGGGATTCGACACCCGCAGAACGCGATAGACATCAAGCGCGGTTGCTGACGTGTCGACCTCGAAGCGTTGCGACAACACAATCTGGAAGGCATCGCCAGCCCGGATGTATTGCTTGCTGATCTCGACCCCCGCGAGGTAGTCATCGCGGCTCGTACGTTCCCGATAAGTCACAACCGCTGCGTGGTCGTAGGTGGCAACGCTTGCCGGTGTCGGTAGCGCGAGCGCTGACTCCATCGCATCAAGACGCACAACGGCGTCGTTCCAGGCGTCGTCGACTCGATCACTCGTGTCGTCGTAGTTGATGGCGTTAGCAATCAAGATCACCGTGCCATCGGCATGATCGAGAACAGCGAGGTCAGTCGCCAACAGCATCGCCAACTCCGGTACCCCGAGTTCATCGGGATTCGCGTCCGGCAATCGCTCCCAGCGCCGCACGGCGTCGTAGCCGATCATCCCGACGAGACCACCGGTCAGGGGCGGAAGCCCCTCAAGCACGCCATCCCAATGGTCGGTGTGCAAGGCGGAAATCGTGTCGCGCATCGCGTGCAAAGGGTTGCCTGATGTCGGAACGCCAACGGGCGCGTTTCCCGTCCATCTCGTTTCGCCATCAACCGATGTCAACATCGCTGCGCTGTGTACACCGATGAACGAATAGCGCGACCACACTCGCCCATGCTCGGCAGACTCGAGCAGGAACGTTCCCGGTCGCTCGCCGGCAAGTTTGCGGTAGAGACCGACCGGGGTTTCGCCGTCGGCCAACAGTCTGCGTACGACCGGGATCACCCGTCGTGTCGCGGCCAATTCTCGGAACATGGCGAGGTCAGGCGTCGCCGATCCCGGTCCGCTCACCGTCAGCGTCACGGCGAACCCTCTCGCCCGCTCGGAGGGAGAACGACAGGATCGAGATCGTCCGCGTCAAAG
>JBBRLC010000144.1:0-4751 GCA_038231595.1 Candidatus Nanopelagicales bacterium
ACGACGAGGCTGTGGTTGACGAAATCGCGGTGGTGGCGCTGGTCGTAGTCAACGGCCCCGGCGTACTTGGCCCACAGCGATGCCTGATAGAGCCGCAGGTCGGCCGAGCCGAGGAAGCGCTCCGCCAGTTCGAGCAGGTCGGGATGGAAAGCCAGTCGGTTCAGGTTCCACGATCGCCACGGTCCGTCGATTTCGCCTGCCCACTGGTCGGTTGCCAGCCACGCATGAGCGGCTGGGTCGGCGAAGTACTCTTCGGGCCGCGGGTAGTGCAACCACAACGCTTCCTGGGCCGCCGCCAGCTCGTCAGCTTCGAGGAAGCCCTCGAACACCAGATAGCCCCGCTCGCGCAGGTCCGCCAAACAAACTTCCGGCACTCGCACCGCTGCAAACTAATGCGCGCTCACGAAATGCGCCCCGTCAGTTTGTTGCTGACGGTCATGAGCAGCCAGCCGAGGATGAAGAACATTGCCGCAATTGCGAGGCAGTAGAAGGCGACTCCGCCGTAGCCGCCGACCTTGTCGGGGTTAAAGAACGGGTAGGCGTAGAAGTTGTTCGTCAGTCCGTAGATGATCGAGTAGATCAAATATGCAAATGGGAAAATCAGCCAATAGGTCGTTTGCTTGAGGACGAGCTTCGCCGTTGGCGGCGCGCACAGCCAGTCGGCAACGATGACGACTGGCATGACGTAATGCAGAACGATGTTCACCCATGGCAAGAGGTGACCGAGATCTACGTCGCGAAGTAGGAGGCTGAACACCACGCCGACGAGTGCCATCGCGACCACCGAGCTGCCTCGGACGGTCTCTTGTGCGACTGTTGGTTCATGACGTTGCATGAGATACAACGCGCTGACGAGCAACATCACCGCGGCAAACAAGTTGGACAAGTTCGTGAAATAGCTGAAGAAATTGACGATGCTGCCATGATTACGGATCTGTATTGCGAGTTGTCTGCCAACTGCGACAAGCGCGAGCAATCCAAAAAACAAGCGAGCAGTTATCAACGCCATTCGTTTGTTCATGCATACATTCTGCTACGCCAGCATGCCGGGAATCAGCAATTGTGGTCGCCGTGTCTCCCGACGGACTAAGGACGACAGTTCGGGGTGTCGGAACAGGTAACCGGCGCGGACCGTCTAAAGCCCAGCGACAATGAGTTTGGCGATCAGGGCATAGCCACTGTTGCGGGCATGGATGTCGCCAACGGCGCAGTACCACGTGAGGTGGCAGACCTTCGCGACTGCCACAGGAATCCGTCCGTACGGTTTGGTATTGGCGAGCTTCGTGAGTGGCGTGTACGCACCAGATCCAGCGGTGACGTCAACGAAGGTCGCACCAGCGCTCGCGTATGCACTTTGGAATGCAGGATTGATGAGTAATTGAAATCCGGTGACTGACAACGCCGCCGAATTGTGATCGAAGGGAGGCCGCACCCAGTTACCAAGAATGACGTCGGGATACGTTAGGCCCATGATGGGAACGGTCGGGCCCGCGACTGCACGCAGATCCGCGGTGAGCTGGCGCATGTTCGTGCCTGCCGTTGCCAGCGATTGCGTCAGACAATCGGCCGGTGCCGTTGGTGATGCACAGCCGGTGATGTCGTTGCCGCCGATCGACACAGTGATCAGCGCGATTTCGCCCGGATGCGCTGCGATGAACGCTTCTGCCGCGCCAGCTTGTGTGAGCCCGTTGTATGGCGCGCCGTTGACTGCTGGGAGACCGCATCCGACACTGTTGAGAATCGAAGAAGTCGTGGCGCCAGCGCAGCCATAGTTCATGAGTTGGTACTGGAGCCCCAGCGCCCGTTTCACCTTGTTGACGACGACATTTGCGTAGCCGTGGGTCGTTGCTCCAGAACCTGGCTGCCATCCCACTGAGTATGAATCGCCAAGCGATACGTAATACAGCGGGCTGGTCGCGTGTGCTGTCGGCGCGCTCGACACCGAAGCGATTCCCGTCGTGGTCATCGCGAGCGCAAGTAGGCCAACGGCGCAGCGCTTTGCCTTCTGTGTTGAAATGATCACTGGCCCGTCCGATGCAATCTGGCTGCGCAAGCTGGCTGCGCTAAGCGGCGAACTACCGTGTGGCGCTCACGCAATTTTATCAGGTTCTCTCGCCGTGCAGCGCGAGCAGTCGTTCGCTCTGACCAACGCCTATGGGTTGCGACCGATGAACGCAAGCAGCTTGGTCTGGACGTCGGCGTCATCGGGGACGTGGACACGTGGCCCGTACTGACCGCTCTGACGCAGCATCTCGTCCATCGGGAGCATGCCCGCGAGCATCGCGGCGCACTGCTCGGGGTCGAGCGTCTCCTCCTGGCCGGTTGCTCGGGCGAGATCCCAGCGGTGCAGGAACACATCGCTCGTATAGATCATCTCAGTCGCTTGTCCGAGCGACATCCGGCCGATGTGGGGGAGATCGTGCACTCGGTCAGCAGTATCCGGGTCGTCGAGCAGTGCCTGCACGGCTTCGGTCTGGGTGCGCCAGGCGCCGACAGGATCGTCGTCGGCCGATGGACCGGCCGGCAGAGCGATCCCCGCTGCACCGTTCAGGAACGCCGGGAACCACTCGACGAGGTGACGAACGACATCGCGGGCTACCCAGCCCTCCACCGGCGCAGGTCGGTCCCACGCGTCCGTTGCGACGCCCTCGACGGTCGCGGTGAACGCGCCGGCGACGCGCCGGTGCTCGTCGGCCGGCCCGCTCATCGGAGCTCCGCCACGAGCGCGTCGAGCTTGCCGTAGCCCTCATCGAGGCCCGTCTCCATGCCGCTCGCAAGCCACTGGTCGCGGCCCTCGAAGGTGTCGACGAGCGACTGCGCGTGCAACCGAGTGCGGCCGTTACCGAGATCCTCGAAGCGCAACGTCTCGAGCGCGACGCCGTCGGGCTGGCCGTCGAAGGTGAAGGTCTGCACGATGTGGGCGTCGCCGACCTCATGGAAGCAACCGTGGAAGCCGAACTCCATACCGTCGCGGCGCGCGACGTACCGCCAGCGGCCGCCCGTCGTGGCGTCCCAGTCGAGAATCTCGGTCTCCATCTTGTCTGGCCCAACCCAGCGGGCGAACAGCGCGGGATCTGTGTGGGCGAGCATGAGCTCCGACGGGGTGGCGTCGAAGTCGCGGACGATGTGGATGATCGGCAGGGTTGGATCGGCCTCGATCGAGACCTGGTAGCGGTTGCTGGTGGAGGTCATGACGCTGCTCCTTGTTCGAGGTGTGGGCTGTCGAGGTGTGGGCTGTCGAGGTGTGGGCTGTCGAGGTGTAGGTGGTCGGTGTGTTGTGTGTCGCCGCGCATTATCGCGAGGACGTCGTCGAGGCGTTCGAATCGTTCCTGGGCCTGTTGGCGGTACCGCTCGATCCACTTCGTCATCAGGTCGAAGACGTCCGCCTCCAGATGGCACGGCCGTCGCTGGGCGTCTTTGCTCTGGCTCACGAGCCCGGCGTCGGCGAGCACCTTGATGTGTTTGGACACCGCTTGGACGGACACGTCGTACGGATTGGCCAGCTCGCCGACGGTGGCGTCGCCGACGGCGAGGCGCGCCAGCATGTCGCGCCTGGTCGGATCGGCGAGCGCGGCGAAGACTCGTGACAGCTGATCGTCGGCCACTGGCACCTCCCTATTCAACTGAATGGTTGAATACACCGTAAACCACGAGTCCAATTCTTGTCAACCATTTGGTTGAGGATGAGCCACCTAACGAGACCTTCGAGGTCTTCGTCGGCGTCACGGAGATTCGCGTCGAACTAGACGTTAGGGTCGGAGGATGAGTCGCGAGGTGGTGACGGGATACTGCTGGCCACAATCAGTCCGGCCTGGCGAGCAGGTTGGCGTGCACATGTCGTCGTCTGCTCGGAGGCCCGCGCGCGTAGAAGTGGCGCGCGTCGGAGGACGACGGGAGGTTGTGTTCAGCGCTGACTCGGTAGCGGCCGACGAGCATGCGACCCCGAAGGATGCTTCGTCGAAGGGGTGCGGTTGGCCTGTCTCGCTCACGCTCGACGTTGACCCGATCTGGTTATCGGGCTACTACGAGGTGGTCATGGAGATCGATGTTGGCGGGAAAGTGAGGCGCGACTACGCGTTCTTCGTCGTTCGGCCGTCGAGCGATGCGCGCATCGTGGTCGCGCTAGCGACCAATACGTGGCACGCCTACAACGACTTTGGCGGACCGAACTTGTACACCGGTGGCACGCACGTTGCCATGCAGCGGCCGATGTCGGCGGGCTATCTGCACAAACCCCCAGGCAAAGGTCGTCGCGTGACGGGAACGGGCGCGCCCGACCCGCAGAACGCTGCACATGTCGGGTACATCCAGCTCAACCACCTGTCGGGCTACGCCGGTTCTGCGGGATGGCCCGACTGGGAGCTTCCGTTTATCGAGTGGGCCGAACGCGAAGGGTTCGCGATCGGTGTGTGCACGAACGCGGATCTTGAAGAACACCCCGAAGTGTTGGACGGCGCGAGTTTGTATCTGTCGGTCGGCCACGACGAGTACTGGTCGCGCGGAATGCGTGACACGGTCGAGGCCTTCATTGCTCGCGTCGGCAATGCCGCGTTCTTCTCGGGCAACACGTCGTTGTGGCAGGTGCGCATCGAGGGCGACGATCACGATGTGATGGTGGGCTACAAAGGCTTCTTCAAAAACGATCCGGTAATGGAAACCGACCGAGAGCCGGAGGCGACGACGTTCTGGTCCGATGTCGTTGTCGGTCGTCCCGAGAACCACATGACCGGCGTCTCGTTCACGCGCGGGGG
>JBBRLC010000145.1:0-4737 GCA_038231595.1 Candidatus Nanopelagicales bacterium
ACGCCATCCGCGGCTCGCGCAATCGGTACGCCCACGACCTCTATTGGCACATCGAGATCCCGAACCATCCGGCGTACCAACACGAGTTGCTGAAAATCCTTCTCGCCAAAACACGTCACGTCGGCACAGGTGAGGTTGAGCAGTTTGAGCACCACCGTCAGTACGCCGGTGAAATGGCCGGGTCGCGCGGCACCTTCCAGTATCTCGCCGAGTGAACCGGGGTCGACGGACACAGCGACGTCTCCGTCGGGGTACATCTCATCGACCGACGGAGCGAAGACAACATCGACGTCCTCCCGTCGGCAGGTCTCAATATCGGTGTCAAAAGAACTCGGGTAGCGGCTGAGATCCTCATCCGGGCTGAACTGCATCGGGTTAACGAAAATAGTGACTACGACGTGACCAGATACACCTACGCGTTGGCGGGCCGCTCGCATCAGGGCTGTGTGTCCATCGTGAAGGGCACCCATGGTGAGTACGGCAGCCGTCTCGCCTCCACTTCGCCTGGACATTGCCTGGGCGATATCGACGCGCGTGCGCACGAGGATCGGCTCAGTCATTGCAGATCCTTGGTGTTGCGAACGAGTACATCGAGGAGTCGAACAGCGGCGTCGGCACGCAGCGAACCTGTCGCGAGCGCACGATCCGCAGTGGCCCTAGCGAGTTCGACGTAGGTTCGCGCGGTTTCAGGCGACACCTCCTCGATGCTGCGCACATGCGCGGCAACCGTGTCGGCGTCACCGCGTACGACCGGACCTGTCAAAGCCTGATCGCGAAGACGTAACGCGTTGTCGAGGGTCGCCAGAAGCAGCGGGCCGATCAGGCGCGCTGGATCTTCGACCCCCGCCGAGTCCAGTAGTTCCAGAGACTGCGATACCAGTGTCACCAAGTGATTGCTGCCATGGGCAAGCGCTGCGTGGTAGAGCGCGCGATCGTCTTCGGCCACCCACACCGGCTCGCCGCCCATCTCCACGACCAGGGCTTCGGCTATCGGACGAAGTACGAGCGGAGCAGTCACTCCGAAAGGGCAGCCGGACAACCGATCCAGATCAACACTCGTACCGGTAAAGGTCATCACCGGATGAAGCGCCAGTGGCAAAGCGCCCGATTCAGTGGCCCGGGCAAGCACGTCGACGCCATAGCGACCCGACGCATGTGCCACTAGTTGACCGGGGCGAATGTGACCTGTATCGACCAGGCCTGCAACAACGTCAGCGAGTACATCGTCGGGAATCGTCAGGACGATGAGGTCGGCGCAGTCGACAACGTCGGGCAGTGGAAGCAGCGGAGTTTCGGGCAAGAGGGCCTCAGCTCGGAGGCGGGAGAGGTCCGACACGGCGTACGCCGCGACAACCCGATGACCCGCCCGATGCAACGCGGCACCGAGCACCGATCCGGCCCGGCCGGTACCCACGACGCCAACACGGAATCGAGGCGGTGGCGCGAGGTCATCGCCGAGGTAGTCCACGATCGGTCAGCGTAGCCAGCGCGCCGGAGGCGCGGCACCGCGAGCAAGTCGGGCCCGATCAGATTGCGCCTCCGCTAACTCGCGGGCGTCGTTGGCATCTCGACAATGTCCGGTGATGCCTACCGGCCCCGGGGTGGAATCGACGTGAACGGAGGCGAGACCCAAAGCCCGCTGATAGGGACCTTGGGTCACGCGCAACGATTGGGTCCGGGCGTGGGGCACCAGACAAGTACGGCGTTCAAGCCAGCCGCCGCGTACGGCAAATACCGAGTCATTTACCGCAACCGCGAGGCAACGCCATTGCCACGGCGAACGCCACCGTGCCCGCCGCGGGGCCGATTGCCACTCCAACGCCTGCAGATTCACGCCGGGAAGGATCCGTGACACGACCGCGATCGCAACCGGCCACGGCGCCACCGGCAAGAGAACGCTTTCGCTGTACGCCCGGTCCCCCGAGCCCTGATCGCTGCTCTTGACACCGGCCACGTTGATTTTCACCCGCACCCAACCGCGGCGGCGCCACAGCAGTGGTTCGTAAAATCCGACCGCTTGCACGCGACCCGGTGGAACCGTCTGCGCCGCGGTTTGCAAGAGCCCATGGCGAAGGCGCAACCCGTCCGGGGACTCCGCGAGTGTGAATCCGAAGAACTTGGAGAATTCAGAGAAGACAATGAAGATCGGCGCACCGCCAGCGACCACGAGCAAGGTCAGACCCGCAGGTCCGCTGCTCAAGACCGTGACGACCACGAGCAAGACCGTCACCACGAGAAAGAACCACACGTGTGCCTGGAGTGCGAGCGAAAGCACGAGGTCGCCAGCGGGAACGTGCACGAGTACGTTTTCGGGCGCTTCGCCGGCATCGTGTCGAACTCCAGCGGCGCGCGCCAGAATTTCGCTCCGCAGCGCCGTCGCCTCGCCGACCGTCAGAAACTGAAGCGTTGCTTTCGACGCGGAGCCAGCTACCTCGATGCGCACTTCGGCCATCCCAACGAGTCGAGCCGCGAGCGGTTGGACAACATCGATGGCTTGGAGTCGGGAGAGTTGAATGCGGCGCTCGTGGCGTTGTAGGACACCTGAATCAATGCGTAAGTCACCGGCCGAGTCAAAGAAGTAACTCAATCGTTTCCACGCGATGTACTGCAGTCCGGTGATCGGGGCGATGAGGACGACCGCAACAACGAGCACCCCAGCGAGAAATCGAGCATCACCTGTCTTTGCAAAGGAGTTCGCCGTACTGAATCCGATCAGTAACACGATCGGGATGATGCGCAACCCGTGGATCAGGGGAGTCAGCGGGTGTACCCGTCGACGGCCATCGACGTCCGCCAGGTGCCGTCCCACGTACTCCGACGGCACCATTGGAGTCATCAATCCGTGGCCATGGCCTTCTCCCTTGAGGTTTGCGATCGGCCCGCCAGGGTCTTGGTCGCTCACAGTCCGGCGGTCCGCTCTTCGCCGCGTGCGGCGAGACGATCGCGTAGCGCGGCCGCATCTTGGGGAAGCAGCCCGGGGATGGTGGCATCTGTTGTTGCCGCTGCGGTATGCAATTGAACGGTGGCCACGCCGAACTTGCGATCAACCGGACCTGACACGACATCCACGAGTTGCATTCGGCCGTACGGCACGATCACCAGTCGACGAAACATGATCCCGCTCGTAACAAGCAAATCGTCCGCGCGTTCGGCGTACCCGAAGGAACGTACGCGTCGCCCGATCAACCACCAGGCCCAGACCGCGACGACGATCGTGAAGGCAAGCAACGACATTGGGATCCAGCGCGGGATCTCCACGGCAGCCAATACAACAACCGCGATCAAGAACGGGGCCATCGCAATGACAAGGCTCACCCGACGGGCCGACGCCATCCTGGGCGAGACAGGAGTCCAGTGCTCGTTCGGAGGTCGAAACACCTGTTGGGTCATTGAGGACTTAGTCATGAGTCTCACGGTAGTCGTGCGACGATTCTGACGTGGTGGTCGTACGCCCTGTCGGGGAACTCCGGGTCGGGAGCATGCATCGTGGCGTGGAGAAACTGCTCGAGACGCGCGACTACCGCCAAGGGTTAGCGCTGGCAAACCTGCATTCGTGGGAATCGTCCTTTCATGGCGAATTGGGCTATGCGCTCGCGATCGAACGAATGCTAGGACTGCAGATTCCGGCACGCGCGGTGTGGATGCGCACATTGTTGGCCGAGTTGTCCAGGATTGCCCATCACGCCACCTTTCTTGGGGCGCATTCGCTCACCGAGCAGGTACGCCGCCTCCTGGAGACGTACTGCGGGAACCGACTCCACCCGATGATTGTGCGCGTCGGTGGACTCCGAGACGATGCACCTGCAGATTGGTTAGACGCCGTCGCACATTTCGCTGCTCAGTGCGAACTTGCGCCGCCGCAGTTTCACCGGGCTGGCTCGTCGATCGGAGTCCTCGCACATGGCGAGGCTCGAGCTGGTGGGGCCTCGGGTCCGATCGGTCGAGCCAGTGGTGTTGATATCGATCTGCGCCGCGACGCGGCGTACCTCGCCTATCCAGCACTAATCGACGATGGAGTATTGCGAGTTGTCGGGCGATCATCGGGTGACACGCAGGCTCGTCGCGCAAACCTGTTCGAAGAGATCGTGGTTTCACTCGACTTAGTTCTGGCGTGCGTCTCGCGGCTATCACATGAGGTCACCGGACCAATAAGCGTCAAACTTCCCAAGGTGCTCCGACTGCCAGAAGGGCAGACGTACGTCGCACACGAAACACCGGCAGGAATTGCCGGCTATTTCATTGTGTCCCGGGCCGGCCGGGCCCCTTGGAGGGTCAAGCTTCGTACTCCGTCGTTCGCCCATGCCTGGATCGCGACTGACTTGGTCCAAAAGTCGCCTGCCGATGAAACCGCCGCAATCCTTGCGTCGATGTGCCTCGTCGCTGGCGACATTGACCGCTAACCCGTCTCCTTGGAGTCATCGTCTGATTCAGGCAGGCGGCAGGCACGTTCCAGCCAGAGGGCAATCGCCGCGAGTGCAACAGCCAGCGCGACGCAGATGACCGCAGCGATACCTCGTTGTCGTGCCAACGGATTTTCCGACAGCGACAAAAGCTGAATCGCAACTCCAGCGTAGAAACCAGCAACAAGCGCACCTGTGCGCGACGCGGCAAGTGCCAGTGCGGCAGTCCTCGCCGCCAACAGGGGTGGCATGGGCTTGGTTCCGGGGCGTCGTGCGAGTCGTCTTCGCGTGCCAACCGTCCAGAAGGACATTCCGACGACGAGCAGAAGTAGCGCCG
>JBBRLC010000146.1:0-4732 GCA_038231595.1 Candidatus Nanopelagicales bacterium
CGAGGCCGGAAATCCCCAGGACTTCGCCAGGGCAGTCCGCGAGGCGCTGTCGACGCGAGCCGACTCCATAGCTCACATCGAAAACTCACACCTCGTCGACACGTATTGTTGGGAGCGTCAAGAAGCAGTACTAGCCGGTGTCTACCGAGACCTCCTCGGATCGAAACGCTTCACCGACGCCGCAAGAGCGGTTGATCCTCAAGTCACCGAACGTCGGTCCTATCCGCGGCGGGTCCTGGATCCCTCACAGCTTTGCCTCGGGATTGGTCCCACCAACTCCGCCGGCCAAGCCCGCCTCTGGGGAACCGCCGTGACCCGTCGTATTGAGAATCTGGAGTGCGAAGTTATTGCGATTGGCAATGACCGGATCGACTTTCCCGCCGACACGCTGATTTCGCGCAACGACTATCTCCATGATCGTGCATGGTCGCGTCGTACGACTGAGCATGCGCTTGCGAACTGGAGTCATGCCCTCATCGAATCTGGTCGAGCGATCTTCGGCCCAACCCGGGGCCGCGACTTTGTCGGTGACGCGAGAGTGTTAGCCGAATTCGGTGTTGCCGTCGGATTGGTCTTCCACGGATCAGAAGTACGCGATCCACGACGCCATGCGGCAAGTGAGCCTTGGTCGCCGTTTGGCGATCCACGAGATGAGTTGACAGCTCGGCTGCAAGCTCAATGCGACCGACTCCTCCCAGTTGTCAATTCGTGGACCGGGACAAAACTCGTCTCAACCCCGGATCTCATCGAGTTTGTGCCTGGAAGTCGATGGTTGCCCGTGGTCGTGGACGCACGCACCTGGTCAAATAACGCACCCATCCTTGAGGCGGAGCGCCCCGTGGTTCTCCACGTGCCCAGTCGATCCGCCCTCAAGGGGACCAACCACATTGATCCGATCCTGGCCGAGCTCCATGGCGACGGACTCATCGACTATCGGCGCGGACAAGACGTGCGGCCCGCCGACATGCCCGCACTTGTTGCCGATTCCGACATCATCGTCGACCAGTTCGCCTTGGGGTCCTATGGCGTATTTGCCTGCGAGGGCATGGCCGCCTCGCGGGTCGTGGTCGCTCATGTATCACCCGCAGTACGAGCACACGCAGTCGGACTTCCCATTCTCGAAGCCACGCCCGACACACTTCGAAACGTACTGATGGGGTGTTTCGAGGACAGGTCAGCGGCTCAAGAAACTGCGATCCGAGGCCCTGAATTCATTGCTGCTTATCACGATGGACAGCGCAGCGCCGAGATCCTGGCGCAGTTCATTGGCGGTACGAACAGCGCTCAGGTCTAGGAGACAAGCAGCGTGGTGGCAAGAATCGTGGACGCCAAGCGACCGTCGTGGAGGTCTTCGAAGTATTTGATGCTCGCCGCCCCAATCGACGCGGCCCACTCAGGATCAGAGATCAACCCGAGTAAAACATCTTCGATCGTCTCTGGGATCGCTTCGACAATGGGACAGTGCGCACCGATGCGCTCGCGTACGTGCGGCGCCACGTGGCCGATCACGACCCGTCCCGCGGCCATTCCTTGGGTCGCCATCACGCCGTAAGAACCGACTCCGAACTGATCCAGGACGATGTCGCACGATGTGATGAGTTCGGGCATCCGTGAGGGTGGTACGCCCTCGGCCCGTTGGTAGTCGACGAGCCCGCGCTCGGCCATCGACTCCAGGATCGGATCGATTCCATGCGTTCCCTTCAAATTGGCGCGGGATGGCACATGGAGTACGACCGGAAGTCGGCGGGTGGCGAACGGTGGCTCCGGCGCGGCCCACAGATCCGCGTCAATGACCACCGGAAGCCATTCGGCCCGAGGCACGAAATCGAGCAGGTCGGGCGTTGACACAAATTGCGGACCGCTGAAACTCTCACTCAAGGCGAGATTGTCGTCGGCAATCTTTTGCAGCAAGTCCAGATAATCTCGTTCGAGATCATCGAAAGGAGTCCGTGGATAGAGCGAGCGATGCATGGATGGACTACGCACCTCCGACCCATGCCACAGCAGACCGACCCTAATTCCCGCGTTCTCCAGGGCGGGCAGATCTCCGCTGATGTGATCGCCGTTCAAGGTGCCAAACACGGGCCGCCCCGCCTCGGCAAGCACGTGGGTTGTACGGATGAGAAGCCGCTCTTGCTGCGCCAACTGCCAACGCAGTTGTCCGAACTCTTGCTTGGTCACAGGTCGATCTGCCGGGAATGCCAACACGGGGTGAGTGACGGCAAAGACGTCGACGCTGACCCCTTCACACCACCTCTCCACGGCGCGGCCCCACGCCCACCCCTGTCCTGCGTAGTTGGCCGGACCAATGCTGAGGCGCAGCGGATCCTTGAATAGGTGGCGTTGTTCAGATACTTGGGCTCGGCGAACCGGCGTCGCGGTATCCGGCAAAGGTCGGAGCCCAGTCAACTCCGTGTAAAGCGAGATCAGCACCCGCGATTGAACCTCCCACGAAAACTTCTTCAGGGTCCTCAGGCTGACCCTGCTGACATATTCGCGGGGGTCCGCCAAGACTTTGCTGATCGCCTCAGCACAACTGACTGCGTCGCCAGGGGTGAAGCTTTCGCCGTTTCCGAAGTTCTTCAACGCGGGACCTTGAACTGCCAGGTCGCTACCCACGATGGGAATTCGCGCGTGCATGTATTCGTAAAACTTGCTGGCCAAACTGACTGACGTGTTAGGCGTTTCATCGAACGGGCAGAGCCCAACAGTCGCGGTCGACAAGAAAGCAACAACCTGATCCGCAGGAACGTAGTCGGCCACGTGAACACGGTCTCGGACTCCTAATTCCGTCGCCAAGTCCAGCAGTTCGAGCAGATGCGCGTCTCGGCGAGAACCAACGACAAGACCCAAGTGCGCGTCAGGGACGAGAGGGAGTGCCCGTACGACAGTGCCGACTCCTCGATCGGGAGCGAGCCATCCGCTGTAGACGAGCAAGTTCACGTCGGGACCCACCCCGCATTCGCGGCGAACATCTTGGCGGCAGCGTGATTCCGAGAAGGGAACATTTCTGAGGACCGTCGGGGTAGCCGCGAGTTCGTATCGGTGCTGAAGTACCGACGCCAGTTCATCTGACACCGTGACAACCGCATCGGCTCGGCAGATGAACTCCTCTTCGAGTCCGCGGTAGGCAGGCCCGTCGGCCGGGCGCCAGCGCACTCCTTGGACGTACTCATGCGAGTCGTACAACCACGTTGTTGCTTGGCGCCCCTCGCCGGCGCGCTTTGCGGTCAAGACCGCGGCCGCGCGGCCGGCTATGCCCAACATGGTGATGTCGTGGGCATGAATGAGATCGGGGTCGAGCATGTCAATCCGAGGGCCATATGCGCGTTCCATGTCATGCAACTGCGGGCTGAGATACCGCCAGTCCTGGGTGCGTCGACGCTTGTGAGCTTCCTTCCTGTACGTCGTGCGCCCCCCGACCGCGAGCCGGCGAATTCGACGACGGAGGCCTACCACTTTGCGGCGCAACAAGATGAACACCAGACTCAGCCGGATTCTCAGGCCCGCAAAGAACGACACATGGGGAAGGGAGAGGCGCCGATCAATTGCTTCGCGGTTGATCGCATTGGCCCACGCTCGTGCAGCCTGCATCTCCTCTCGGCTCGCATACCCGAAGGGCCGAATCATCCGACGCCACAAACTCGTAACTGGCGTCCGATGATTTCGGGACAACACTGGTCTGACTTCAAGTCGATGAATCGAGACTCGACCCATCCGCTCTTCGCCTGCAGGTGCGCGCGGAGTCGCGCGCCCGATCAAATGCACATCCCAGCCGGCTTCAGCGGCGCTCAGTGCAGTCTTGATTACCCGCGAATCGCCGGTGATGCCATTGGCGACAACCATGACAACCCGCGGTGGGCGGGGTACGTCACGATCGTCGCTGACCAGTGAGTCTGCAGACAATGGGGGGCCGTTCACACCGCTCCCTCAACAAAGAACTTGTGGCGCAAGGCATTCAGGATTCTATCGATTCACTTCTTAGACGATGCTCTGAGACACACCGCTTTGGGCTGACTCGATCATCAATACCGCGACCGCAACGGTGGCAAGACCCTGACGCATCGTCACGATGTCCGATTCCTTACCCCGCACCGCGTCACGGAAGGCTTCATGCTCCGTGCGCAAAGGTTCGGGCTTGGCGAAGGCGTAGCGGACCATGTCTCCTTCACTCACACCACGGAACTTCGCGATGGCATCCCATTGCGTCGACACAGTTCCGTTGGCAAAAAAGGTGAGGTCAGCGGTCAACGTGTCAGCAACCAGCGTGCCCTTCTCGCCGGTCACGATCGTGACTCGCTCCTTCATCGGTGAAAGCCAGTTCACCAGATGCGAGGTGACCGTGCCGTCCGCAAGAAGTCCCACGGCCGCAACGAGATCTTCATGCTCGCGACCGCTCTTGTACGCCGTACGCGCTGACACGGCGACGAAGGGTTGCTGCGTCACCCAGGCCGTCAGATCGATGTCGTGAGTCGCGAGGTCTTTGATCACTCCGACGTCGGCAATTCGAGAGGGGAACGGGCCTTGCCGACGCGTCGCGACCTGGTACACAGCTCCGAGATCGCCCTGCTCAAGGCGATGGCGGCATTGCTGTAGTGCCGGGTTGTACCTCTCGATGTGGCCGACCGCTCCAACGAGACCCGCAGCGTCGAACGCATCGGCAAGTTTCGCGGCGGAGGCAACGTCGACCGCGAGTGGCTTCTCGATCATGGCGTGAACGCCGGCCGACGCC
>JBBRLC010000147.1:0-4730 GCA_038231595.1 Candidatus Nanopelagicales bacterium
GCGTAGAGCGCATGCGTCTTGGGGCAGTTCGCTGCCATCAACAAATTCGATCCACCGAGCAGGACGACGTGTGCTCCGGATTCCTCGGGCACGGGCAGGAACATCGGGAACACGCCCGGGTCGTCGACGACGGATGGGTGTGCCATTTTTTCGATACTGATTCACGATCACCATTTGTTGCGTCGACCGACTCGTTGACCACTTCGTCGCGTACATCATCGATTTCGTTCGTCAACGCGACTTCGCGCAACGACAATGCTTCACGTCGATCAATGAACGCGTTCATGCGTCACCGAACAATCGCAATTCGAGATCATCACGAACGTCATCCGCATTGACGCGTTTGGTTGCGCGTCCTGGTTTTACGACCGCAGTCGGTGATGGTCGCTCGGCGCGTTGCGGTTCTGGCGAGTCGATGCGTAGTTCGTAGACCGATGGCGCGAACCGTGCATTGTTCGATGTCCGCGAATCGCGAAGTACGAGAATGCCGCGGTTGCGCAGGATGCGTAACGCGGCAGCGGCGCGTTCTTTGCCGATGTCGAGATCTTCGGCGATCGAACGGCTCGACGCTCGCACGATCCAGTGTCCGCCATTGTCATAAGAGGCGTTGACTGCGATCGTCACGAGGGCGTTGAACGCGACCGGGCCGAGCGTGCGTTGGAGTTCGCCGCTGGAGGGGCCGAGCCGTAGCTCGACACCTCCACTGCCACGATCCACGATGAAGCCGTTCACGAGGTGACCGTCGGGGTGAGGTCGATGTCGAGCAGCGCGTCGATTGCTTGGCGTGGGATCACGATCCGCCGGCCGAGACGCAAATGTTTCAGTTGGCCGCGAGCGACAAGCTCGTAGGCATGGCCACGCGAGATGCCGAGTAGCGCAGCAGCCTGCGCCACGGTGAACACACGCGGTACCTCTGTCGATGCAGTCATACGAAAATGCTCCTGATGGTTGGTTCGCCCGGCAGCGATGCCGAGCACGAACGCGTGCGGATGCACGCTGGTGTTCCTGAGTGAATGGGTCAGGCCGATCGCCGAACAGCGATTCGGAACGGGTTGAGAACATCCACATGTGTTGTGTGCCGAAAAAAAGCGCGAATCGGAACCAATTTCTTCAGATTTCTTCAAAATCTGCTGAATTCATCCACGCCGTTAGTGAGCGCGCAAACACACCGAATCGGAACCAATTTCTTCGAAGGCAGGAGAGTTCGCACGCGGCGAACGTCGGCGAACGTCGGCGGACGAGGAGATTTCGCGATCACGTGCCGAGCCTCGGTCGCGAAACATTCTTGCGGGTGTCCGCTCTGCCCGCCTCCGAGGTTGGTATGTTCCCCCGGTGCGGTTTTCGCTGATTTAGTGGGACCAGCGTGTGGATTCCTGAGGGGGAACGTTGCGTATTTCTAGGTCGATCGTTGTATCGCTGGTTGCGGTTTGTGTGTCAAGTTCGTTGGCGGTGATTGGTGCAGCGACGACCGCCCAGCCGGCGTCGGCGACGTCGGCGTATTCGTCGCAGGTGTTGGCGGATGGTGCGCTGAACTCGTATCGGATGGTTCCATCGCCGGCTGGGAGTTCGAGTTTTCCCGATAGTGGTCCGCAGGCGGGCGGAATGAATATTTTTGGTGGTTCGAACTCGCAGGTGACGGGCGCGATCATTGGCGATTCGGATACGGCATTGAATCTTCCTGGCACGTCGGACGAGAATGGAACGGCGTCGTGGGCGTGCAACGCTCCAGGAAATGTGTTGACGACGGCGATGCACTCGATGGAAATTTGGGTGAAGTCAAGTCAGTCCGATGCGACGATTCTTGGCACGACGACCGCGCCGAAGGGCTTGACGGTGGGCTTGCAGGCGGGCCATGTCGAGGCGACGTTCTATTTGACGAATTCGACGACGATGGTCGTGCAGTCAGCACAGACGATCACCAACGGCGCCTGGCATCAAGTTGTGTTGAGCTCGGTGCAGGGCTATGAGCTCCTGTACGTCGATGGGCAACTGTCTGGCTTGTCGAATAGTGGAGAGGCGATGGGCTACGGCGGCGGTTTCACTGTCTGCAATGACAGCACGTGGAGTGTCGCAGCGCTGTTCAGTGGCGCGACGACGTTCTATAACGGTGCGATCGATGAGATCTCGACGTACGACAAGCCGTTGACGCTCGCGCAAGTCCAGAACCACTACATCTTGTCGGGGCGCACATTGCCTTTGCCGCAGGTTGGGGTGAAAGATCTATTGGGCGGGTCGAACGCGGCGGGTCGGCATGTGTGCGAGTGCATGCGTGCGTATGGACTCCCCGTCGATACCCAGACCGGGAACTTCTACCATTCATTTTCGGATCTTCCGATCGCTGGCCGAGGCCCTGCGATCGCCTTCTCACGGACGTATAACTCGACGCCGGGTTTGACTCTGACGGACGGGCCGTTCGGGTATGGCTGGTCGGGTAGTTACGACGCGAGGATCACGACCGCGGCGGGTGTCTCGCCGCTCGTGATCCGTCAGGAGAACGGTGCTGAGGTCTCGTTCCTGACCGATGGTGCGGGCGGCTGGAACCGGGAGAAGTCATACACGACATCGTCGTTGACGGATCTGAGTTCGTCGTTCGGGACGATCATCTTGAAACGAAACGGCCTTGAATCATTAGTGTTTTCTGCTGCGTCACGCAAACTCGTCGGTTTCTCCGACCGCAACGGTGAAACGACAACCTTCGGTTACGACGCGAGTTCGAATTTGACGTCGGTGACAGATAGTGCAGGCAAGATCGTCGTGGTGTCATGGACCGGGACGCACGTGACCGGGCTGCGCGACATGACAGGCCGGACTGTCGCGTACAGCTACGACGGGAACAATGATCTGCGCGAGGTCGTCGATGTTCGTGGCGGGCATTGGCAGTTCACGTATTACGCCGATCATCGGATGCAAACGATGCGTTCCCCAAAATTCTTTGGTGACACGACAACGGTCCCATCGCCGGTGATCACGAACGTCTACGACGCGCAAGGACGTGTGACATCACAGACCGACGAACTCGGCCATCCGACAACGTGGAATTACACGACGTTGGTTGGTTCTGGTGGCGTGATCGTCACGGATGTGAATGGCAACAAGATCGCAGATTTCTATAACGCGACGAAACAACTCACGTCGCAGACACGCGGCTACGGGACGGCATACGCGGCGACATGGACATATTCGTATGACCCGTTGACGCTTGGCGTGGTCGGCGTGACCGACCCACTCGGCCATACGACAAGCACGACGTATGACACCGACGGGAACCCGATCGTGACGACCGATGCGCTCGGGCACAGCACCGCGGCGGCATACAACGCGTTTCGTGAACCGTTGACCGTCACGGACGCGAATGGCGTGAAGACGACGAATACCTACGACGCGAACGGGAACCTGTTGACGTCAGCAACGCCATGCAAACTCGCAGACGGGACCACAAGCTGCACGGCGGGCGCAACAGTGACGACCACGTTTGCGCATGGCAACGCGACACATCCTGGTGATGTCACCTCGGTCACTGACGCGAATGGGCATATCTCGACACCTACCTACAACGCGGATGGGACAGTCCAATTTTCGGATTCACCGACGCTCGCTGCCGCACCGTTCAGTGGCGCCAAGATCCGGACATCGTTCAACTATGACGGGCTCGGTCGCGGTATCTCGAGCGTGTCGGGTGAAGGCAACAAGTCGGGTGGGACCCCGGCGGCGCATCGTTCCGCGGTGTTGCTTGATCGTGGTGGCCTGCCGTTGATGACATTTGACCGCGTGTCGCAACCAACGCTCGACACGTTCACTCGCGTCAACTCGGCGTCGCTCGGCTCGGCAGAAACGACGGGGTCGTGGACGGTCACACCGGCTGGCGCGGTGTTTTCGGTGGTTGATGGTGCCGCGAAACTCACGACCGTTTCTGGCACGAAGAACCTGGTGACTGTCCCTGCGTATGCGGATGGGACGTTCGGGTTTTCGCTCGCACAAACGTTGACTGGCGCGAACGACAATTTTGGTTTGGCGTTCCGGGTAACGGACAGCAGCAATTTCTGGTCGTTGCGTGCGATTCCGTCGTCAACGAAATGGCAGCTCGTGAAAGTCGTTGCGGGTGTCGTGACGAATGTTGGGACGATCGCTACCGGGACGTGTTGTGCTGCGGGTGACCGGATGTCGGTCGTGACAGCAGGGAGTTCAATCAAAGTCTTCAAAGGGACAACACAGCTTGTTGCTGTCACTGATACGGCGTTGCAGACCGCAACGAAAGCGGGCTTATTCGGCCAGACCGCGAATGTCGGTGCGGCAGAAGATTTCTTTGTCGCGAAGACGACGGGTGCGATCGCATCGACGGTCTACGACGCGAATGGTGCACCCACCTCGATCGTGGATGCCGAAGGCCGGACCTCGACGACGGTCTATGACAGCGCGGGTCGTGTCACGCAAGTGAATCGTGCCGGTGGGACGGTCGAGAAATTCGACTACGACAATCTTGGGAACCGCACCAAATTCACGGACGGGAACAACAACGCACACACCTGGTCGTATAGCGACGCGGCGTTCGTGAACGCGCCGACGGTGAGCGACCCACCGGGTGATCGCAGCGGAACTTGTCAAGGGTTTTGAGACCAGTGTCTTGATTTAGCTTTGGATGAGTGCTTCGCGGCTGGGGTCGTTGATCCATGCCTGCGTGGGGAGTTTGAGTGGGACCGGTTTTTGGTTGAACCGTTCGGGGTTTGTGCTGA
>JBBRLC010000148.1:0-4726 GCA_038231595.1 Candidatus Nanopelagicales bacterium
AACCCGGTCCCGGAGCATGGCGCGCTTCGCGCCTAGCTCGTTGACCATATTCGTCCTCGCGTCGGCGTCGCCCGCTCGGCGACGCCTGCTCGAGTCCGCCGGGTTGAGTCCCGTGGTCCAGGTGAGCGCGGTCGACGAGGATCTGTTGGCAGGGAGTCTGGGTGAGGTGTCACCACGTGAATTATGCCGAGCGCTCGCCTTGGCCAAAGCCCGTGACGTCGCGGCATCGCTGGGCGACCCCGGGCACTCGGATGGTCTGCGGTGTTTGGTATTGGGATGCGACTCTGTACTCGACCTCGATGGAGTCGCCCAAGGGAAACCGAGGGACTCCGAGGACATCCGGCAGCGGTGGTCCTCGATGAGCGGGCGAAGTGGCGTGCTGCTCACGGGCCATGCACTCGTGGACCTCGATCCCGATGGCGGTGTGCGCGCCGAAGTGTCAGCGGTTGCCGCGACGGTCGTTCGCTTTGGGCGACCAACTGAGGCAGAGATCGATGCCTATATCGACGACGGCGAACCGTTTCATGTCGCCGGCGCATTCACCATCGACGGTCGAGCGGGTGCGTTCGTGGAAGGGATCGACGGCGATCACGGCAACGTCATTGGAGTGTCACTACCACTCGTACGACGCATGGTGAGCGAACTCGGTGTCACCTGGACCGACCTCTGGACTCACCCCTAACGCCGAGTCTGGAGAAAAGTACCTATCCGGACATCAAATCCGGTCAGTAACTCCAGACTCGGCGTACTGGGTCAGTGGCGTCGTGCCGGACGCGAACCCCACCACAACAGGGCAATACCGGCGTTGACGGCAAGCAGACCAGTCAACGCGATGTTGCGCAGTCCGTCCGGGCCGCCCGTGTGCGGCAGGATTGCGGGATTGGTGTCGGTGGGGGTCGGTGTCAACGTAGGAGTCACCGGCTCGATGTGCGTTTTCGTTGGTGTTGATGTCGGTGTCTTCGTGGGTGTATTTGTGGGAGTCGCCGTCTCAGTGGGAGTGTCTGTCGGCGTGGGAGTCGGCGTGGTGCACGTGCTGTCTCCCCCGTTGAACCAGGAGTTGCGCGCAGGGACGGGTGACGATCCATTGTGGCTGACGGGAGTCGCACCTGCTCGCGACACCATCCGATCGCCATACACGTCGCCGCCGCTAACAATCTTCTTCAAGACCCTGGCACCGAAGAACAAATCGACTTGCCGGAAACAGTCCGGTGCGTCGGCATGAACCGAAACACTGCGGTGGTCGTTGTCGATCGAGGCCACCTGAGAATCGAAGAGTTCTTGCGGAGTTGAGTACGTCTTCTTCGGCGCCGTGTACGTCGCGATGCCCACGTCAACCGATGATTCGCACAAAGTCACACCGTTCTTGAGTTGCACCCAACCCTGGCTCAGCGGTCCGTTGAACCAATAGTTGAACAGTACGCCGTTGTAGGACCCAGACTTCGTGATCGCGTTTTCACACTTCGTCGATTGAGTGGCGGCGGGAAGTGCAGTTGCTGCCGTCGTTGGCGCTGCGGGGCTCGCCGTTTGATCCGGCGAAGCCGCGGGAGAGGAGTTCAACGCCGACGGTTCAGGAGACGCCGAGGTCGACGTGGGCGCTGGCGTGGCACTCGCTCCACCTCCGGCGGCGGCCGCAGCACTCACAATTGCGGGGGCCACCATCACGACGCCGGCCACGACAAGCGCACCGCCCAATCGCATAGTGATCCGTTGATTGCCCCTGGGCACAACTTTGTGCGACCGACTCATGTCTTGTTTTCCTCCCCCCGGATCGCCGAACCGAGTCGCCCTCGTCCTGGCCACTCAACCCAGTTCACCCGGTACTGCGGACCGAGAGCGAAGCGTCCTCGCGTCGTGTGACTTCCCCATCAAACGACTCGCAATGACCCTACGCACGCGCTGGTGGCGCACAGCATTCCACCTAGACCCCCTTATGGTCACGCGGCATCCACCAAAGGGTCAAAACGATGGCCACATCGTGGGAGTCCATCACGTCACGTGACACAGGTGATCACTACGTGTCAGCGAACCAGCGATACGGCGAACCTGGTCGCAAACGACCGCGAGCCGGGTCCTCCTCATATGGAGGATCCGGCTCGCTAGGTCGTCAGGACGTGAATCGGGCTAGAGCTCATACGTCCCGAAGGTTTAGTTCGTGTCAGTGGCGACGCGGCCGACGAGCAACTGCGGCGAGCAAAGCGCCACCGACGATCGCTGCCAGACCGAGGCCGGCCATGACTCCGGTTCCCGAGTTGGGACCGGTGTGCGGGAGTACGCCGCCGTTGTTCGATCCGGACGGATGAACAGCCGGGGCGGCCGTTTGTGACGGGGCAACAGAACCCGTGTCGGTGGGAGTTACCGTGGGGGTCTCGGTTGGGGTCGCGGTTTCGGTCGGCGTGGGAGTCGACGTGGTGCAGGGCTGACTTCCTCCGTTGTACCAGGACATGTCGGCCGGTACCGGCGCTGTGTTGTTGTGCGACACAGGAGTGGCATGCGCCAACGAGACCAGGCGTGCGCCGTAGCGATCGCCACCCTCGACGATGTCGGAAATGACCTGACTACCGAAGAAGAGGTCGACCTGCTTGTAGCAGTCGGGCAAATCAACCGAGAGGCTCACACTGCGGTGCTCGTTGTCGAGTTGCGCGACCTGCTTGTCGAACAAGTGCTGCGGCGTACCGAAACTGGCGCCTGGCGCGGTGTAACTGGCCAGACCAACGTGGACGTCGTCGCAAAGCGTGACGTCAGGCTTGATCTGCACCCAGCCCTTTCCACTTGGTCCGTTGAACCAGTAATTGAAAAGTTTGCCGTTGTAGTTACCGGATTGGGTTTTCACCGGCGAGCACTCCGGGCTTCCCGACGTTGACGTCGGTGTCGCTTCGTCCGTCAGTGATCCCTCGGTGGAGGCGGTGATTGGAGTGGACGCGTCGGTTGACGTGACCACCGTGGCAGGGGTCGCGGCATCGCTCGCGCTCGCGATGCCGGCCCCACCGGGTAGCAGTAGCACGACACCGGACAGAACCATGGTTCCGCCGATGCGCAGACTCGTTGACGTGGACATTGCGTGTTCCTCCCCCTGGACCAGATAGGGCCCGATGAGATGACAGTAGTGACGGTGGGCGATCAGAGACACCGCCGTACGGATGATGTGGTCACGCCGAACGGCTGAGGTTTCGTGCTGCTGCGCGATCCTAGCTTCACGGTGCGTAATTCCCTCGCCTTTCCCGGGCGAGTTACACCACTGTTACCAAAGGGTTTGCGGGTGACCCCTCCCCCAAGGGGTCACCCGCAAGATCAGGTGGTCAGCGACGCCTCGGGCGACGCCCTGCGACGACCAACACCGAGCCAGCCATCAGGGCGAGCAGAGCAAGGGTCACCGTGGTGCGAAGCCCTGCTGGGGAACCCGTGTGGGGCAGGGAAGACCCGTTTTCCGGGCCCCCGCCAGCGGCCGTCTCAGGCGCTGCGCCGTCGTCGCCCCCGTTGCCGCCCTCAGTCGAAACGACCGTGGGAGTGCCCGAATCCGTTGGGGTCAGGGGCGGAGTAGGGGTCACGGTCAGGGTCGGAGTAGGGGTCACGATCAGGGTTGGAGTTGGAGTTGGCGTGGCCTCCGTCGGAGTTGGAGTTGGCGTGGCCTCCGTCGGAGTTGGAGTTGGCGTCGAGTCAACCACCTTGTCGTTGACGTAGGTGCACGTCACGACATCGCCGCTACCGAGGCGGTCAATGGAGACCTTGGAATCGTCAATCGTCCAGTGGGAGTGCGTTGCGCCCTTGGAGTTCGTGGCTACGCAGGCAACGCTGGTCAGGGTCCAACCGTCTCGGGCGTTCTCATCTACCCACCACGGTGGCGTCGTGTCACCGGCACCAATGGCGGACCGATCAAACGCCGCGCCGGAACCTCCGGCCGTCACGTTGAATGACTGATTCTCGTTGTAGGAGACATTGCCGGTGAACTTGAACGAGTCGATCGTGGACGGATTCGTTTCCTTCTTCACCACGATGCGCCCGGACTTTGGGGTTTGGTCGACGTAGTAGGCGTAGCAGTATCCGTGCCTCCGCTCGGAGTTGAGCGAGACGTACTCGACGTTGTCGCCGTTGAGATCGTCAACCACGCAGCGCAATGACGCGAAGGAGTACTTGGGGGTGCCGCCAACACTGAAGGCTGCCTCATCTTGGTTGAGCTGCTGGTTCAGCGCCGCCTTGCCGCCCTGAACCCATAGCGAACCCTTTGTGGCCTTGGCTGCTTCAGCATCAGTCAAGTCGATTGTCGTCGCACCCGCCAGGGGTGCCGCTGTTACGGCAGTGGCACTTGATCCGTCCGCGGTCGCGTATTCCCCTGCCGCCGTGTCGCGCATGACAGTGTCCGACGTTCGCACCTCGCGAAACGCCCCCGTCACTCGCGATGGCGCCGCCGCAGTGCCTCCCGTGATGTTGGTTCCCAGCGTGAATGTCCAGTCGTCGATGGGTCGGCAGTTGTCGACCTGTGTCGCTGGGTTGCCCTCCCGCCACGGAGCCACCGGGTTGTTCGACATCGTCGACGAGTACGTCGAGTCGACGCCCAGATCCTGAAGGGTTTCCTGCAAGTTGTTGCGCGACCGGTTCGCGGAGATGTCCGAGTAGTTGTCGCACTCGCGTGCCACCAGCGTGAGTCGGTACGGGTTCGTCGAGTGGTTCTCGGGGCTGCTTGTCGCGTACGACGTCCCAGCGAGCGCCGGCGTCACCATGAACGCACCCA
>JBBRLC010000149.1:0-4718 GCA_038231595.1 Candidatus Nanopelagicales bacterium
AGACCACCACCACGACCGCGACGGCCGATGAGGTTAGTACAGACCAGGTCAACCTGACCGGCGCTGCCGCGTCGAAGGTACGTGCGCTGCTCGAACAAGAAGGCCGTGACGACCTCGCCCTGCGCGTTGCCGTTCAGCCAGGTGGATGCTCAGGCCTTCGCTACCAGCTCTACTTCGATGATCGCTCCATCGACGGTGACACTCGGATCGACTTCGATGGCGTCGGCGTTGTGGTCGATCGCATGAGTACCCCGTACCTCGGCGGAGCAACGATCGACTTCGTCGACACGATTGAAAAGCAGGGCTTCACGATCGACAACCCCAATGCCGGCGGATCATGCGCCTGCGGAGACTCCTTCAGCTAACAACACGCACGTGCGCAAAGGGTCGGGCCAACGCGGTCCGGCCCTTTCGCGTTGTAGCGGCGGTTGTGGGCCGCCTTGATAGCGCGTCGCTAGGACTTAGGGAGCGGATACGTCGGGTCGACTTTGACGGGTTTGCCCGTTGATGCGTCGACAACGATGCGGTCATTGAGTGGGCGATTTAGTCGAACGGTGGCTGTAAATAAGAGTGCCCGTGCGTCGCACACGCTGCCTGCGGCAGGACCCGCGACGGTGACCGCCACAACCAGTTTGTCCGGCCCGTCACTGACAACTCGGGCCTCGGGAAGTGAATCGCACGATCCCCGCACCGCTACAAGGGCCAGTTCGTCCGCGCCGGCCTGAGGAACCGCTACTTCAATCCCCGCCGCGTGCCGCGCACCCACCGAACCCCCGCCGGGAGTCGGCTCTACAACCGGGGGCAGGGGGATCGGACTATCCGGTGGAGACGCAGGGTCGGCCGTGTTTCCCGGCACGGCACCGGGGCTGCCGGGTTGCGCCGATCCGCCCCCAGTCCCGCCGGATCCGATGCCGTCACCGATGGAATTGGCGAGGTACTTCGGGTCGACTGCGATCATGGCGATCGGCTGCTCCAAGCTGCCCGTCGTGAGCAACCACGCGGGGGCGAGGATCGGTTCCGTGCCGTCGACGGAGACCATCAAGCCGTATGTCGCCCCGGTGATTTTCGTCGGAGTCGGGGTGGGGCAGGTCACCGGTTGGGTGGGGTTACCCAGCGGGCAGGCGAGCGCGATTTCGGGCACCGGTTGCGCGCGCAACTGATCAAACGCAGTGCGTGCGGTGATCAAGGGGTACGTGTCGGCCTTCGAAGGCGCGAGCAGGCGCCCGCTTGCGCTGGCGATGCCGAGCGAGTCCACGCTGATCGTGGTGGTGAGACCCGACACTTGAAGCCCATCGAAGGTGGGCGCGACGTCGACTTGTGCTGGGCTTCCACTCGTCGCGTGCGGCGTACCCGAGATGGACAGGGCCGCGAGGATGGGCGCCGCAGTCGCGAGGGCGGCCTCGCTTGTTGTCGTCTTGGGGACCGAACCGGCCGCGGGCGTACCAGTGACTGGGGTTCCAGGGGCGGGAACCGGCAGTCCAGAGATCGCGCAGCCGACCGCCGAATCCGGGCTCGTCGCGTCCACATCGAGGTAGACGGGTTGGCAGGCGAGTTGATCGTGGCGCAGGTACACCCAGTGGTGTCCGTCGTCGTCGCGCATCAGGACTTCGCCAGTTGGTCCAATTGCTTTCCAGCCATGGGCGGCGCGCACGGGCGTGGCGCCGATCTGGAATGTTGCCGCGACTTTGCTGACGTCCTGGACAGTGGCCGCCTCTTTGCCCCATCGGTACGTCTCGCCGATTGTTGGCTCGGCTGGAAGTTGACCAGTCAGCACGTAGTCGCTCGCACCGGGCGCGAAGGCAACTGCGGCAAGGCGAGCCGCGCTCTGGCCGACGTGGAGCAGCGGAGGCGTCGGCGCCGCACCAGGGGCCAACGCCGAGCCGCAGCCGGCGACCACGACCACCGCTGGGAGGGTGGCGGCGAGAAGGACACCAGCGCGATACCGAGTCGCAGCGGACCAGCGACCGACAATCGGTACGTCGGACATGCGAACCATCGTCGTCCACCTTTCGTCTCCGGTCCTACGCGACACTCCCGGTGTCGTCGACAGCGGCCAGGGTCGGGCGTAAGCGCCCACCTGGGTATTTCCAGTCGCGTTGGTCCGCGGCTATCGGCGATGAGACGCACCCCGTCCCAATTCGGTTCCCGGGTTGCTCGCGGCACCTGCGTCGGAGGGCAGTCGGCTAGGGTCCGCTCGCTTAGGTCCTACGCCGGACCACCCGAGCACTACCGAACTCCCACGACCACGTTCAGGAGCGATTTCGTGAAGATTGCAGTGACCGGATCTATCGCCACCGATCACTTGATGACGTTCCCCGGACGGTTCTCCGAGTCATTGTTGGCCGACAAGTTAGACAAGATTTCGGTGTCGTTCCTCGTCGACGAGTTGCAAGTACGCCGTGGCGGTGTTGCGGCCAACATCGCCTTTGGCCTCGGGTACGTCGGGTTGCGTCCGATCCTGGTGGGTTCGGTAGGTAGCGACTTCGCGGACTATCGATCCTGGCTCGAGCGACACAACGTCGACACCGAATCGGTTCGACTTTCCGAAACGCTGCACACCGCCCGCTTTATGTGTACGACCGACGTCGACCAAAACCAGATCGCGTCGTTCTACCCCGGCGCGATGAGCGAAGCGCGCGAAATCGAACTAAAGCCGATCGCCGATCGCGTCGGTGGTCTCGACCTTGTGCTCATCGGACCCAATGATCCGGAGGCCATGCAGCGGCACACCGAAGAGTGCCGGTTGCGCGGATTGCCATTTGTGGCCGATCCCTCCCAACAGCTCTCGTTCACAACTGGCGATGACATTCGGACCTTGATCGATGGTGCGGCGTACCTCTTCTCCAATGAGTACGAGTCGGCCCTGATCGAGAGCAAGACCGGCTGGACGCTGGACGATCTGCGTGAGCGTGTCGACGTGGTTGTCACGACGTTGGGGTCCCAAGGTGCCCGTGTCATGGCCCGCGGTGACGACGTGATCGAGGTCGCGGTGCCGCGCGAGGATCGCCGCGTCGATCCCACCGGTGTGGGTGACGCATTTCGGGCCGGCTTCATCGCCGGACTTGCCTGGGATGTGTCGTTGGAACGATGTGCGCAGATCGGGTCAGTGCTTGCGACGTACGTCATTGAGACAACGGGCACGCAGGAGTACCAATTGATTCATGACCATTTCATCGCGCGAGTCGGCGAGACGTACGGCGACACCGCAGCCGAGGAGATCGGCGCACACTTATCGATCGCCGGCTGAGGGCCGCCAGTGTCGTGTTGATGTCAGAGTCGGACTGATGTCAGAGTCTGCCGATGCTGATTGAACCGCCGCCGACGCGTTGGGAGATGCCTGATCTGACCGCTGTCCCTGACGGCGAGGATTTCGTCGGAGTCGGCGCGGATCTCAAACCCGGCACCCTCCTCGATGGCTACCGCGCCGGCGTCTTTGCGATGCCGATCGATCCGTCACGGAAGAAGTCGGGTATCGGTTGGTGGTCGCCGGATCCACGCGGCGTACTGCCTCTCGATGGTCTGCAGGTCAGCCAATCGCTGACGAAATCGATGCGAAAATACCGCATCACGTTCGATGAAGCGTTCCACGACGTGGTCGCGGGTTGTGCTGATCCGACGCGTTCCGGTCGCTGGATCAACGACGCGATGGCCGAGGCGTACCTGGAATTGCATCGATTCGGTTGGGTGCATTCCATCGAAGTGTGGAACACGTCAGGGAATCTTGTTGGTGGCTTGTACGGCGTGGAAATCGGTGGGCTATTCGCCGGCGAATCGATGTTTCATCGCGAACGCGACGCCTCAAAGGTCGCCCTCGTAGCCACCGTTAATCGGTTGCGTACAACTCAGGTCACTGATCCGGGTCCGCGAGTCTTTGACGTTCAGTGGTGTACGCCGCATCTCGCATCACTTGGCGTGGTCGAGATTTCGAGGGCGGCGTACTTGCGAAGGATTGCCGCCGCTCTGTCGAGCACACCGTCATTCTGAGGGAGTTGGCAACGAGGGAATGCGGCAGCCTCGAATTGGCTGTCTGCCACCTGAGACGTCGTTTCCCAGTCCGAATCGACTCGGAAACAACACTTCAGGTGGTGCTGAGCGCGATGTGCCTGGCGCGATCGAGATGGCCGCTATCCGGCGGTATCACGTCGTCGGGCTGCGACCCAAGTAAATGGCTGAGTTCCACCGCCGGGGGTGGTGTGCAACTCCTGCAGGTCGTTGACGGGCTCGAACCCGTCTCCGAGGATGGCGAACAACTCCGAGGCGCTGTATCGCGCCACCGGTAACCCCGAACAAGATTTCGGCCCCTCGGGCGCGAACGTGGCGATGATTACCGCAGCACCCGGTGCGGTTGTGCTCCGCAAAGTATCGAGATACGCCGTTCGATCAGCCGTGTCGACGAAGAAGTGGAACACCGCCCGGTCATGCCAGAGCATGTATTTCTGAGCGGGGCACCAGGTCAGGAGGTCTTCCTCCAGCCAGGTCACTGCCTGGGTCGGGCCGACGCGATCACGCGCGCTCGCGAGCGCCGTGGATGAAACGTCTAAGACCGTAACTTCTCCGAAGCCGAGGGCGATCAGCGAGTCGACCACGGTTGATGCGCCAGCTCCGATATCGACGACGGGTACGTCAGCGGGTACCCCTAGTTCGCGGATTAGTTCCAATGAAAGCTGCGGCGACTGCTGGAACCAACTGACCCCGGCTGTCCCGCTCCGGACATAGGC
>JBBRLC010000150.1:0-4691 GCA_038231595.1 Candidatus Nanopelagicales bacterium
AGGCTTGGCGCGTCGCGCGTTGCGCCACGAACTCACCCACCGCGGTGTCGACTCGGTGGTGGTTGACGAAGCGTTGGAACAGATCGACGACGATTCGGAATACGTAGTGGCATCGGAATTGGTGCGTCGAAAATTGACCAGCATGCGCAGCCTGGAGGCCGAGGCTCAAGTTCGCCGACTCGCCTCGATGCTGGCGCGCAAGGGGTACACCTCCGGGTTGGCCTACCGGGTGGTCCGCGAGCAAATGGCGCAATCGGCCAGCGAGTCCCTGCTTGATCGGCGTGGGCCCGAGGACTAGGGGGTCGAAGCGGCTTTAGGGACCAGCCACGTATCCCTGAGGCTGGCGGGAGGGGGTGTCACCCCGGCGCGAGGTCGTGGCTTGGGGGTAGGTTTGCGCGACGTAATCGCTGTCATTGTCGTATACCACTGGAGTAGTTGTGACACCTGTGTCTCGTTGGGCCGTACGGCGGCCTTGGTTGGCGATTCTGACGTGGGTCGGAATCTTCATCGTCGTCATCGTTTTGGGAACGAAGTTTGGCGGCGTGCTGAACAACTCCTTCGACCTCCCCAATACCGAGTCGACCAAGGCCGGCAAGTTGCTCGATCAGGTGCCGGCAACCTCGTCAGAAGCTAGTGGCGCTACGGCGAAGATCGTCTTCTCGCCGTCGACGGGCACAGTGAACGATCCAACTGTTCAAGCCCAGATGGAATCTGTGGCGAAGAAGGTCGCCTCGCTCCCCACGGTGGCTTGCGTCCAGTCGCCGTACGGCGATCCCATTGGGACCGCGTGCCCTAAGCAACAGGCGGCGCCTCCCGTCCCGGCAGGTCAAAAAGCCCCGGTGATCCCCAATCTCTCGGTGAGCCCGGACAAGTCCGTCGCCTTCTACACCGTCAGCTTCAAGGGCGCGGCCGAAGACGTTCCGGTTGACGAGGTCAAGACTCTTGTCAGCGCGATCAAGGCGGCAAACGGGGTCAAACTCGCCAACGGAACCACCGTCACCGTCGGCGCAAATGGCTTCGTCCTTGACAACGCAGCAGACCCTCCGTCCAGTGAGGGCATTGGTGTTCTCGTCGCCCTGATCATCTTGCTCTTCGCGTTCGGTTCCATCGTGGGCGCTTTCTTGCCCATCCTGAGCGCGGTTATCGGGCTGGCAAGTGGGCTGATCTTGGTCAACTTTGCAGCTCGATTCTTGGATGTCGCTGTTTTCGCTCCGACCCTCGCGACCCTCATCGGGCTTGGCGTCGGCATCGATTATTCCTTGTTCGTCATCAACCGATACCGGCAGGCCCTTGAGGGAGGTCGCGAACCCAAGGCGGCCGCACTTGAGTCGGTTCAGACCGCAGGCCGAGCTGTCCAGTTTGCCGCCGCGACGGTCATCATCGCGCTACTGGGCATGTTCGTGCTGCGCATCAACTTCTTCAACGGACTTGCCGTCGCGTGCGCGGTGACGGTCTTCATGGTGATGCTCGGAGCGCTGCTGCTCCTGCCAGCCCTGTTGTCCCTTCTAGGCAAGCGCGTCTTTGGAGGGCGGATGCCTTCGGTGAGCGCGAGCCGCTCCCTCGGAGGTCTCCCCAGCACGAATGCAGCCCCTCGTGTCATTGGTGTCGGTTTCCGCTGGCTTTTCTGGATCCTGCTGTTGCCCGTGACCCTGATCGGATTTGCCTGGCGCAAGATCAGCGAGGCGCGCCACGGCGGCGACGTAGCGGTCAAACACACCGGCTTTGCTCGCTATGGGAACTGGTTGCACAAGCGAAAGTGGTTGACCGCGGGCGTTTCGCTCGTCGCGATGCTCATCATCGCGCTGCCGGCGTTCACCATGCGACAAGGATTCGCTGACGACGGCGGCAAGGCGCCCGGAACCCCGCAGCGCATTGCCTTCGATCTGCTCAGCGATGGTTTCGGTCCTGGTTACAACGGTCCGTTCTTCGTCGCCGTCCAGTTGCCGCAGCCGGGCGATGCAGCCGGTGAGGTGGCGCTTATCAATGCGTTCAAGGCCGATCCGGGTATTGCGTCGACCTTCCCCACGGCCGAACTTGCACCGCTCTTCCTCGATCCCGCGACGTCAATCACCGCAATTCAGGTGACCCCCACCACGGCGCCGCAAGATCAAGCAACCGCCGACACGTTGATTCGATTGCGCACAAGCGTGATTCCGCCCGTGGTGGCGGCGACTGGTGTTCAGGCGTACATCGGTGGTAGTCAAGCCATCACCCAGGACTTCACCAAGGTTCTGACCGATGCATTGCCGATCGTCGAGTTGGTGGTCGTTGGTCTAGGCCTTATCGCCCTGATGATTCTGTTCCGCTCCATCTTGGTTCCCTTGGTCGGTGTCCTATCGAGCCTGTTGTCCTTTGGTGCCGCCATGGGTGTCACGGTTCTGGTATTCCAGGAAGGGCACGCAGCGTCGTTCCTTGGCGTCGACGCGACAGGTCCGATTGCTCCATTCGTGCCCTGCATGGTTTTCGCGATCGTGTTCGGTTTGTCGATGGACTACCAGGTCTTCTTAGTGAGCCGAATGCAGGAGGAATGGGCGCACACCCACAACAACGCCGTGTCAATTCGTCGAGGCCTGGCAGGTTCGGGACGCGTCGTGGCGATCGCGGCGGCGATCATGGCCAGCGTCTTTGCTTCGTTCATCCTCGGTGACGACTCCACTATCAAGTTATTCGGTGTCGCACTGTCCACCGCGATCATCTTTGACGCCTTTGTAATCCGACTCGTGCTGGTTCCGTCGGTGATGGCGATCATCGGCGACCCAAACTGGTGGTTGCCGGGTTGGTTGAACAAGATCATCCCGCACTTCGAGATTGAATCTGACGACGAAATGATCCCCGTTGATGACATCGAAGAAGACGACCCGGATACCTCGAAGAAGGTCGGCGCCAGCGTCTAGCCAGACTGATCAGCGTCGAGTCTCACCTCGGTGAGGTCAGCGACGTGATGAGGGGCGAGTCAGCGATGCGAGGTAGTCGTTGTACGCCGTGAGTTCGGCATCGCCGTCTCGATCCGCTTTGCGATCGAGGCGGCGATTGTCACGCTCCTCCGCCTTGGACCACTGCCACACCAGGGCAATCATGATGATCAGGGTGGGGATTTCACCGTAGGCCCACGCGACACCACCGGCGACGTACTGATCGGTGAGCGGATCACCGAGCCACGGTGGCGCAACCCGGCTGTACCAATCACCGGTGATTGCGGTCGGCGCGACCATCACAATCACGCCGAAGATCGCGTGAATCGCGATTCCCGCGAGCAGGAGAAGAAGTCGCGCCCAGTACGGCACCGGCTTGGGTGTGGGGTCGACCCCGATGATCATCCAGTAGAAGAAATACCCCGCCAGCACAAGGTGGGTCATCATCGCGAGATGGCCTAGGTGTGAGCCCATGAGTGTGCCGAACAGCGGCGTGAAGTAGAGGCCGTACAGGCTCGTGACATAGACGATCAGCGCGACGATAGGCGTCGTCAGCGCACGAACGATTCTGCTGTGCTGAAAGGCGACGACCCATTCGCGCGGCCCCCGCTGGCCCCGTGGTGCCGGTCGAATTGCGCGTAGCGCCAGCGTGATCGGCCCGCTCAGGACGAGGAATACCGGGGTCACCATCGACAGCGTCATGTGTTGAATCATGTGGGTGCTGAACAAGACGGTGGAGTACGCGCCGATTTGGGTCACCGTGACGGCCAAAAGACTGAGCAAACCGAGGATCATGGCCACGGTACGACCTAGTGGCCAATGATCTCCGCGACGACGCAACCGTGCGACACCGGCGAGGTAGAGGCCACCGAGGATGAAGGTGGTCACGATCGCGGCCGTGTCGAGATGGGGCCCGAGCGCGCGCGCAATCGTGATCGGCTCCGGCATCGATTCGCCAATGAGTTGCTCAGCGAGTGTCAAAGGTGCGTCGTGATTCGCACCAGTTGGGTGCGTTGCCACCAGCAGTGCGACGCCAACCAGCAACGCGAGGCTGACGAGGGCTGGCAGTGCGTTGATTTGCCGCCAGCGCGACGTTGGACTCCACGCAGTCATCGGCGAAACGGCAACGACGGTGGTGATCACAGCGAGCAATCCGAATGGCGTCGACCAGAGTTCAAAGTCCCCGCCCATTCGCGCGAGTCCAAGCCCGAGTACGCCGAGAAGCGTCGCGGTGGCGTATGCCGGAACCCCGCGGCCGTGTCGGCGCACGGACTCGACCAAAGCCTCGTGGGTGATGCCAGCGCGATCGCGAACACCGAGGAGGGCAACAAATGAGCCGGCCCACAGCGAGACACCAAGTAGCGCGATTGCCCCGGACAGCACGTGCAGGCCGTGATCGGAGATGCCGCTGTGCCCGACGGCGACTCCCGGTGCGGCGACGCCGAGCCCGGCCAGAACGACAAGTAGCGCAGCGACGCCGATTCGTCGTGCCCCGAAGGTCAGGGTCGTGACGGCAAGGGCAATGAACGCGCTGATCAGCAAGGCGTGCGTGGTCGGGACATCCCAGGCATAGGTCCGCACGGTGGCCCATTGGCTGGCGTCACTGAGCGAGATGTTGAGCGCGTCGGCCAATACAGGAGGGATCGCGACCAATGTGGCGGCGAGCCAAATCCAGGCTCCGATTTGGGCCCGGCCCAGACTGACGCGCCCCACCGCTTCGAGACGCCCACCTTCACCTGCCGGGAGGAGGAAAGCGGCCGCGGTCAGGTGACCGAGAAC
>JBBRLC010000151.1:0-4675 GCA_038231595.1 Candidatus Nanopelagicales bacterium
AGGGGTTCTACAACTCGCGTCGACGTCACTCAGCGCTCGGGTACAAGCCGCCGAACGAGGTCCACTACGCTTACACCCACACAGCCACAGCAGCGTAAGACAACCATCAAATCCGCTGTCCGAAATCGTCGCAGCAGCCCAATCCGCTCCATGGGTCGGGCCGGTCTCGAACGCAGAAGCGCGATGTCCGCCATTCGCGGGCGTCTGTGTCATGGCGGGGACGTGCTTGTTCAGATGTTGGCTGGTCTTGCGGCGGGGCTTGTTCTGCTGTGGATAGTTCTGCTTGTCGCTCTGTGGCGCGCCGGCCCGAGCGAGGCCCCTCTCTCGGACGTGATGCGACTGCTGCCCGATCTACTGCGGCTTGTCACCCGGCTGGCCCGGGATGGCCGGTTACTCGTGAGGCTCACGGGGACGTGACATCGCTCAGCCGTTCAAGGTCGATCATCCAGTAGACCTGAACGCACTATCGCGTGGGCTATCGTTGGTGATTCCGTCTGCGAGTTGGAGTTACCGTGCTGCTGGTACTTGGTTGGGCCGAACTCCGGTTGCAGTGGCTGCGCGCCCTGCTGCCGTTCGCCGCGCTTGCGATGATTGGTTCCCTCACCTTTGCCTGGATGTGCGACGCCGTCGGTGAGCACAACGGCGTCACCGCCATAGATGAACCCGTCGCGCTCTGGTTCGCAGGTCATCGAAGCATCACGGAGGGGCGCCTGGGTCTCGTGCTCGCCAAAGGGACCTCACCCGTCGCGCTGATTCTCCTGGTCGCGTTGACCGCGTTTATATTGCGCCGGAGGGGTTTCCGGCTGGAGTCCACATTGCTCGCCGGGGCAACCATTCTGGCCTACGGCGCCGGCGCTGTCGCTAAGTACGCGGAGCACCGCGCCCGCCCGATATCACCGGTGAACCTCTCGCCCGAGGGTGAGCCGTCATTCCCGTCAGGCCACGTCCTTGTCATCGCAACTGTGGCGATCGTCGCTGTCGGGATGGCGTGGGGTCATCTCAACCGAACATCACGAATGCTCGCGGTCGCGGTGGCCATTGTCGTGACGGGTGTGGTCGCCCTTGATCGCTTGGTGGTTGGCGCGCACTGGCTCACCGATGTGGTCGGCTCAGTCGCCTTGGCGGGAGTCATCGCCGCAGTCGCGCTTTCTGCCCACCGTCTACTCGAGCGTCCGGAGGCGCTGCTCTAGGTGCCGTTCGCGAGCGGGTGGCTTTGGTTGGCGGTGCGTTCGTCGTCGTTTTGAATGAATCATTCTTTTAGCTTGAACGAAGTAAAAGGGTGAAGTGTGCGCCTGGCTGGGCGCCGGTGAGCAGAAGTCGTCCCCCTTGGGACTCGGCCAAGGAACGTGCAAGATGCAACCCCACCCCGGAGCTACCAACGCCAGACGTACCTCGTTCGAAGACGTCACCCACGTCCGGCGCGATTCCGGGCCCCTCGTCACTCACGTCAATCGCAATCGCCGCGACCGAGTTGCGTGCCACGACAGACACAGTGCCAGCGCCATGCCGAGTCGCGTTCTCCACCAACACGTCGAGGATCTGGCGCAAGGCTGGCGCAGAAGCCGAAATTCGTTCGAGGTCGGGATCGACATGGATAAGCAACCGCCGACCACCGACCGCCAGTGGTCCGTGCCATTTTGCGCGCATGTGTTCGAGCACATCGGAAATGGCGTACGACGTGTAACCGGCCGCTGGTTTTGGTGAGCGGGCCAGGGTAATGAGGTCGTCAATGGTGATTTCGAGTTGATCCGCGAGTCCAATGGCATCGCGGGCGGCTGCACGCGCGTCCGATTCGGGATCGACTAGTGCCGATTCCAGCCGCAATCGCAAACCGGTCAACGGGGTACGCAATTGATGTGACGCATTTGCGGCAAACGCTCGTTCTCGAGCGACCAACTCGCCGAGTCGATGACCGGTGGCACTCAATGCATCAGCGACCTGATCAATCTCGTTGACGCCAGAGTGATTCATCCCCAAGGTGAACACTTCATCGCCAAGTGCCTGCGATGCGACGGCGAGTTCCTCCAAAGGCTGGCTCAGTCGGCGGGCAAGTGACCGGGCGACAAGAACCGCAACGATCACGGCTATCGCGGCCATCAGGACCAACGCGCCCCAGGCAGTGATCACGCGCTTCCAGACATCGGACGCAGGTGTTGACAGGTGAACGGCGCCCACAGTCGCCTCGCCTGCAGCGATCGGCAGCGACACGATGAGCAGACCCGCGTCTTGGCGTTGGTCGGGCTGACCACTGAGCGCGACGCGAGCGGAAGCGTCAGCGGTTGAAGCGCCGACTCCCGATACCAATTTCCCTTCCGCGTCGTAGAGGGACGCGACGACCGGTGAATCGAACGTGGGCAACTCAACCGGATCACCGGTCGAAAAGTTGGGGTCGATGGATACGGTCGCTCGAAGTGCATCACGCTCGAGTTGGTTGAATGCATTCGAGAAGAAAACCAACCGGATGGCGATTGCCAGCGGAATCGCGAATAGGACGATGGCCACCAGCGCGGTGACAAGCCCGGCACCAATGATCCGATTCCTCATGGTGACGTTGTCTCACACATTTCGGGGTTCGGAAACCTCACGACGGACTCCACCGACGATTTTGCCGTGCTCTAACCGTCGAGTGTCCCGTGCCTTGCCGACCGATCCGTAGCGTCGCAGATATGCCAGCCTCACGCGCACCCACTCGCCAGCAGGCGAATCGACGATCCGCCGCGATCATCGCCATACTCGGACTGTCGGCACTGTTTGGCCTGACCGCCTGCGACGGGTCGTCGACGGCTTCGCCAACGAACTTCCCCACGGGCCCCACGATTGCCACGCCTCCCCCTTCTGGAAGCGCCGCCGCCCCAACGTCGGCCACCTCCGCCTCACCGGTGCCGGTTGCCACCGAGAGCAATCCACCCGGTGACATCCCCGACAATCAGGCGTACGTCGCATTCACGCCGGTTGGAGGTCCCTACAGAGTGTCCGTGCCAGAAGGATGGGCGCGCACGGTGAAGGGATCCGACGCCACGTTCATGGACAAGTTGAACAGCATCCATGTCGCCGTGAAACCCGCCGCTGTTGCGCCGTCTTTCGCATCGGTGTCGACGGTGGATGTAACGGCTTTGGCGGCATCGGTGTCCAAATTCCAACTCATCAAGGTCACGACGTTCGCACGACCAGGTGGCACCGGATTTCTCGTTACCTATCTGATGGACTCAGCACCCGACTCCGTGACCAACAAGGTCGTACGCGACGCAGTTGAGCGATATGCATACTGGAAGTCTGGACAAGAGTCGGTAGTGACGCTGACTGCGCCACAAGGTTCAGACAACGTCGACCCGTGGCGCAAGGTCACAGATTCCTTCCGTTGGTCCAAGTGAGCGCCGAGGCTTATGTGGACGATGTCGGTTCAACTCGCGTCGGCTCAACGCCACCCGAGGTCCTCCCGCCCGCACTCGAAGCACGCTCGCTCTACCGCTTCTATCGTGCTGGCGACGAGGAAACCCTTGCCCTTCAGGGTGTATCGCTCACAGTCGAACGTGGTGAGATTGTCGCCGTCGTGGGACCATCGGGTTCCGGCAAGTCCACTCTGTTGGCGTGCCTTGCAGGCCTGGACGAACCCGCCGGGGGATCAGTTCTCATCAACGGCGAACGAATCAGCCATCGACCTGAAGCGGAGCGCGCGAGTTTGCGGGCGCGAGGTGTGGGCGTCCTATTCCAGGCGGGAAATCTCATCGAACACCTCACCGTCCTCGAGAATGTTCGGTTGGCCCAGCACATTGTTGTTGGCGTCGAGCGACTCGCGCCCCTTCGCGTACTGGAATCAGTCGGACTTCAACAAAGATGTACGGCGTACCCGCGGCAACTCTCCGGTGGTGAATCTGCTCGAGCCGGGTTGGCCGTTGCTCTCGCCAACGACCCCGCCGTATTACTCGCCGACGAACCCACCGGGGAACTTGACGGCGAAACCGAGCAGAAGTTGCTTCGCCTGTTGCGCAAACGTGCAGATAGCGGCGCGGGGGTGCTCTTGGTGACACACAGCAGCGACGTCGTCGCCATCGCCGACCGAGTGATCGAACTACGTGATGGGCGGATCAGCCCGTGAAATCACCCACGCGATCGAGCCAGGAGAACCCCAATGAGATTCCCTCGACGTGGGGGCAGGTCATGATTCGCGACACTTGTTTGGTCCGTTGTATCGGCGTTGCTCGGACATACGGTTCAGGAGCTAACGCGGTCGTTGCGATCCACGGAGTGTCGTGTTCGATCTATCCGCGTATGCGCGTCGCACTCACCGGTCCCTCCGGTTCAGGAAAGTCCACCCTGATCCACCTGATGGCGGGCCTTGATCGTCCGACGGCCGGGACCGTTCAGTGGCCCGCACTCGATGGTGATCCACTTGGCCAGCCGGGTCTGATAGGCGTGGTATTTCAAGGCCCAAGCCTGCTGTCCCCATTGAATGTACTCGAAAACGTGGCACTGCCATCGGTTCTGGCTGGTCACGCTGATTCTCAAGCGCGCGCGAATGCACGCGACGCGTTGGCGCTTCTCGAACTTGACGATCTCGCGAACAAGTTGCCTGAAGAACTTTCGGGGGGCCAAGCTCAACGCGTCTCGATCGCCCGAGTGCTCGCGGGACGTCCTGCTCTGATCCTCGCCGACGAACCGACCGGCCAACTTGATC
>JBBRLC010000152.1:0-4674 GCA_038231595.1 Candidatus Nanopelagicales bacterium
CTCAAGGGCCGATCTTCCGCATGGAGCTAACGGCAACGTGTACCTCGTGCAACGTCCCTGCAGTGTTGGCGTGGACGTCGGTTGCGCGACAGGCAAAGAGGTGGAGATCTCGGCCAACTTCGGGACTCTCTACAGCTTGACGTCACCAGGTTCAGTCACGATTACATGCGTTGAATCAACGTGCTTCCATAAAGCCGATGGCCAAAGCATTCGCGAGGAAGAGCCATCGACAGAAGGCGTCGTCAATCCGTACGACTACAACTACACCTGTGTTCCGTTGAGTCGATGTGGCAGCGGCTACGCCGAGCGCGAGGTCGAAGAAGACTTCACTGCCTATCCGATCTTTGTGCAACTCAAGGGGGCAACCGGATTCGTCCAAGCTCCTCGCTGTGTGGTGAACAGCGATCTCACCACAACGGGCGTGATTTCTTACTCCGCTGCGGTCGCGCTGGGATTCTGCGTCGATGTCAATGCGACGACACGTACTGGCAACGCCTTCAGTGGAAATCTGAATCAGACCGTGTTGTTCGTGGAGGATCCAAAGATGCGCCCTTAAACGGGATAGCGATCGGAACCCACGAAACCTAATTGAGCAAGGTCAGCGGCGCTGCGGGATCGAAGGTCCGCGGCGCCGTTGTCGTCTTCCGAGTCCGTGATGCTTGCGAGCTCGGCCAATAGGAATCCGCGTTCGACGTTCCCGTGCTTCTCACAGTCGTGCAATCCCTTTCGGTATGCCTGAACTGCACCCTCGATATGTCCCATCTCGGCCATGGCCATCCCCTGGATCCTTCGCAGAATAGGAAGCAGATAGCCAGCGCCCAATGAATTCGCACGGGCCAACGACTCCACACACAATGTCACCGCATCACCGTGGTGGCCGGTGTCGAGAAGTATTTCCGCGAGGGCAGTGTCGGTTTCCACAATTTCTGCGGCAAGGCCGAGATCGACAAAAATCGCACGAGCTCGCAACACCTGGTCGTGCCCGGGGATGAACTCACCCTGGCGTGCGGCTCCCAAACCGAGCCAGCGAAGAGTTGAGGCCCAATATTCTTCGTTGCCCAGACCGCGGAAAAGTGGGAGCAATGCCTTGAGCACGTTGTGCGATTCGGCGAGCAGGCCCTGACGCAACAACACGTCCCCAACGTTGTGAGCGGACGCCGCGGCACCCAACGTGTCACCGGCCTCCTGCGCTGCGTCCCTTGCTCCTTCAAACATCGAACGCGCCTCACGTCCACGACCCTCGAACCACGCCAGTACGGCCAGGTTGTTCATGGCGCGCGATACCGACTCGCGGTCACCCAACTCTTCAAACAAGTCAAGGGCCAGCCGCCCATATGGTCGCAGTTGTTCGACGCCCGCCATTGATGACGCCGAGTGCAACGCTTCGTACGCCTCGGCCAAAGCCCGAATGTCTCCAGCCTCACGGGCATCCACTTCGGCGAGCTTGCCCCAGGTGATTGCGTCGCGGTAGCGCCCCTGCTTTTCCTTTACGACGGCGTAAGCACCCGAGATTCGCGCGCGCGCAGCAACGGCGTCTGTCCCGCGCTCCGCCTCTAACAAACCCCTCGCACGACTCAAGGTGCGCAAGGCAATCGAGGCCCGTCCGAGGCGTTCATCGATGACTGCCTCCTTGCGAAGCAAGTCCGCAACCTTGAGTGGATCACCCGACACGTGTCCTCGTGCGGCGCGGTATGCCGATCGGGCTCGGTGAAAAGAGCCCACGCGCAGGAGCGAGTCACCCAGTTGTTCGAACACGAGAACCCGGACACCAAGTTCTATTTCCGGAAGAGCCCGCGCTGCGTTCGTCGCCCGCGTGTAGAACTCGGACGCTTCGGCGTAGGCGTAACTCTCCCTCGCGAAGTCGCCAGCACTGCGCGAATATTTCCAGGATTTGTCAAATCTTCCCGCATGATGAAAGTGAAGTGAGAGGAGTTCAGCTTCGTCGTCTGGATTTTCGAGCGTCAATTCCAAGGCGTCTCCGACACGGCCATGCAAGGCTTGGCGTCGTGCGAAGGGCAGCCCTTCATAGGCGACATCGCGGATGAGGGATTGCCGGAACCTGAATCTCCCGTGTCCTTCCGCGAGCAGAAATTCCCCAAGATGCTTCATGGTGTCGCGTTCCGGTGGGAATTCCGCTCCGGCCAAAAGCGACCGAAGTTGCGCCTCAGTGAACGTAGGGCCGAGGACCGAGGCGTAACGCAAAATCGTGCGCTCGTGGGGTGCGAGTCGATCAATCTGACTTGTCACCACGCCCTCGATTGATTCAGGAAGTGCCGAAAGTCCATCTGCGGAATGCGCCGCATTGACCAAGACCCGAAGAAATAGCGGGTTACCACCAGACCGGCTGATCAACGACTCCGCGACATACGGGGGAACTGGATCATCGGCAAGGCAGAGCGCGGCCATTTCCTTCGTCGCCTGCGCATCCAGTGGACCAAGCCGATGCTCGCGCGTAAATCCACTCTGGGAGGGCTCAAAACCTCCAACCACGTCGCGCCGCGTGACGAGGAATAGCCAGGGATGCTCGAGCACCTCTTTGGCGAGTCGCGACAGCAACTCGGCGGAGGCGTCATCAATGAGGTGGACATCCTCGATGGCGATCACGGCAGCACTGGGCAATACGACGTTGAGGAACTCAATGAATACTTCCTCAAGGCGGCTCTTGCGAAAGCGATCGTCGAGTCGACGTGTTTCAGGTGTCTCATCGAAATCCACCCAAAGCGGGATCCCAAGCAATGGCATCCAAACACTCAAGTGAGGTGCGTTATCGGCAACTCTGGCTTGCAGCCTGTCCATGATTTGTTTCGTGTGAACTTCCCCTGTCAGACCCAGGATGTCGCACAGGATCGTGCGCACCGCGGAGTACGGCGTTGAAGACTCGTATTCAGTACAGGTCGCCGAGATCATCGGGACGTCTTCGGCTGACTGCAAGAACTCTCGGACTAGGCGCGACTTACCAATCCCGAGTTCTCCAGAAATGACAACAAATCCCCCGCTACGTTCGCGCACCCGGTCCAGGGCCTCCGCAAGCGCAGCCACCTCCACATCACGACCGATAAGAGGCAACTCGGAAGTCGACTCTGCGCGCTCTCCCACAAGGGAACCGACGCTTGCCGCCTCGATTGGAATCGTCTTCCCTTTTACCATAAAAGGGGGAAGCGGCTCCAGATCAAACGTGGCGCGCGATCGTGACGTTACTGCCGTCGTCGCCAAGACTTGTCCAAGTTGGGCTTTACCCATGACTCGCGCAGCCACGTTGACGGCGTCGCCCTTCACTGAATAGGTACGCCGAAAGCGCGGGCCGAAGTCACCAGCAAACACCCCACCGCGATTAATCCCGATTCGAAGGGGCAGCGTCCCAATGCGATCGGCAATGAGTCGACAGGTGCGAAGGAGCCGCTCCTCGTCGTTTCCCGCGCTCGTCGGCGCTCCCGAGACCAACATGATCTTGCCACCATCTCGATTGATATCGGTCTCGAAGAAAGTGACACCGAACCGATCGGCCGCCTCCTGGACATTGCGAATGCACTCCTCTAGAGCCGACGCGAGCGCGGCCGGGCCGTCTCGACTCGTGAGGTCATCCGTTCCGCTGAACTGCACAAAGGCAACCGTGATTGAGCGATGTTCGGCGCCGCCAGATTGAGCAAGCAGATGCTCGCGGATCGGCTTGGGTAGCACCTCGCGAAGGTCGAGTCCAGTGACGTCCGAGGCGGGCCTAGCGCCCACCGACTCGAGGTTTGGTGACGATCGGAGCAGCCAAGCACCATCACGTTCTTTGCCGACAACCTGCGACTGGAGAACTGCCGCGGTTTGGGCACTTATTCCAATCTCCCCCGCGTTGGCGATCGCCTCAATCTCGGCCGTACGGCTGGCATCCGGGCCGGCGATGAGCAACTCGCGATGAAGTAGCGGGTCGCCGACTAAAAAGAATTGAAATCGGCCGCTGTGAATGCCGATCGACATTCGCAGAACGACCTTGCCGGCGGTGGTGTTCAGCTGTCCGACCTGGCGAAGTGTGGATCGCATCCGATGCGCTGCCCTACAGGCGCGCTGCGCATGGTCTGGTCCGTCGAAAAGCAGGAGCACCGCATCGCCGCCCCACTTCACCAACCCGGCGCCATCCTCATACGCCACTGCCAATAGGACGGCGAAGGTGGCATTGAGGTTTTCGCTCATTTCCTCCGCACCGACCCGGCCTCGACGAGCCAGGCGTTCGGTCAACGCGGTAAAACCCGAGATGTCAACAAACGCCAGGGTTCCGTCGACTTCGCGATAGAGATCACTCGGCGAATGCCGGAGCCAGTCAACGACAAGTCGCGGCACATAGGGCCGCAGCCGTTCCGACTCGTACTGGTTCTCCACCGACCGCCAACCGTCGCCCTCGGGGAGCCCAACTCTAGAGGTAGGCCGAGGGCCGCGCTCCGGGTTGATCACGCAGGGCGCGTACCTCCTGCTCGTCGTAACGTCGATGACCTCCGAGGGTGCGGACGGCGTGCAATTTGCCCGCCTTAGCCCAACGGGTCACCGTCTTGGGATCGACGCGGAACAGTGCGGCCACTTCGGCCGGAGTCATCAAGCGTGCAGAACTGGGTACGCGACCCGACATGTGCTTCTCCCCGAGGTGGGCGACCGCTCCCGAGGGTCGACTCCACATTGGGGCGCCGGGGCGGTCAG
>JBBRLC010000153.1:0-4618 GCA_038231595.1 Candidatus Nanopelagicales bacterium
AGCTGTCGCTGCGGTTTTGCCGGGTGGTTCCGGCGGTGCGGCTCCATCAGTCCCGGCGCGAAGGGTCGATGAATGTGTTGCCTGGAGAACCGCCGATCGTTTTGTCGGTGGTTGTCTATCATGTCGAGGGGTCCCCATTTCAAGGGGCTCTTGAACGGATTCGCGCCGTAGAACGAGCCGCTGAATTCACTGAGACCGTCAGAACCACCGAAGTACTTCTTGTACGTCACGGAGCGCAGGATCAGTCGGATGATTTCGGACGCAGCAATCGTGACGATCGCGAGGTAGTCCGCGCGAAGTCGCAGGGTGGGGATTCCTAGCAGCAGCGCGAGCAGGACAGCGCCGAACAAGCCGATCAAGATCGATAGCCAGAAGGAGAGTTGGAAGTAGGTAACGCTCACGGCCAGCGCGTACGCCGCAATGGCGAGGAAACCCGCTTGGCCGAAGTTGAGCAGCCCAGTGTAGCCAAAGTGAACGTTCAAACCGATCGCCGCGAGGGCAAAGATGACGGCCTGCACTCCAATGCCCTGCGTCACCGCCTGGCTAAAAACGCCTCCCCAATCCATGACCCCTCCTCCCTTAGCCGACTCGCTCGCGGCGGCCCAAGAGGCCTTGGGGACGTACCAGCAGAATCACGATCATGATGACGAGGACTCCGACGTTTTTCAATTCTGTCGGGATGAACAACGTCGACAAGTTGATCGCAAGCCCCACGACGAGTGCGCCGACGAGGGCGCCGAATGCGGTCCCGAGACCGCCGAGAGTGACCGCCGCGAAAATCAGCAGGAGCAACTGGAAACCCTGCAACCAGGAGACTCCGTTGCTCATGGAGTAGAGGACACCGCCGTACGCCGCGAGCCCGGCGCCGAGAATCCAGACCACGTTGATGACGCGTTCGACGTCGATTCCCGACGCTGACGCGAGCGCCGGATTATCTGCCACGGCTCGGCTCGCCTTGCCCATTTTGGTGCGCAGCAGCCAGTACGCGGTGGCGAGCAATAGCACGACCGCGACGCTCGTCCCGAGGATGGCCTTCGGCGTAATCGTCAAACTCCCGATGCTCAAGCCCTCTTGACCGGCATAGGACACGAAGATCTGGGTATCTCCGCCAACGATGAAGAGAAAAAGATTTCGTAGGAAGATCCCCAAACCAATCGAGATGACGAGCATCGCGACAAGGCCGGTCCCCTTCTTGCGGAGCGGCCGCCACAAGATTCGATCCTGAACGCCACCCAGGAATGCACAAATCACCACCGAGAGCAGCACGGAAACTACAAACGGGAAGCCCCGCCCGTTGTTGAACCAAAGAGCGAAGATAGCGCCCATCGTGACGAGTTCACCGTGGCTGAAGTTGGTAAGTCCGGTGGTGCCGTAGATCAGCGAAAGGCCCACCGCTGCAAGGGCGATGACGATTCCTAGCAGCAGCCCGTCAACCGTCAACTGCAGGACCTGAGACCACTTGGATTGGGTCACGGTCGTATCGGCGCTGGTGTCGAAGAACACGTTGTTTTCGCCGAAGAACACGTTGATGGTGCGACTGGCCCCGTTGGAGATCGCGACGCCGGAGGGCAACGTGCTCTCGTCCAGCGCGACGTTGAACTGCCCACCGGAGGGCAACTTGACCAACCACTTGCCGAGGGCGTCAGTCGAGTTTTCGCCCTTGAAGTCCTTGGCGCCGGTGACGGTGATCTTGACACCTTCGACGGGCTTGTTGTCGGCACCAATGAGTGTTCCCGACACCGTCACGTCTGATGTCGTCGTGACGGCCGACGCGGCTGGCGCAGCGGCGAATGCGAGAGCTAACGCGCCCAGGACGACGGCGAGTAGTGCAACCGCACGATTGCGCACCAGGCACTCCTCGCCGTTCGAGTGATCTAGCCGGACGTCGATACTTCGTTCGCCCCCGAGCCTCTCGTTGGGATCGGTTGCGGCGGGAGCATATCTCCGGCTCAGGCTGCGTGTACGGAAATTCGACATTAGGGCTCTGTTTGCCCATCGACCCGTCCTTCCGATTGGTGCAGGGCGCCGCAACTAGTGCAGTGCGACGGCGAGTGCGGTCAAGAAAGGGGCGACGAGTAACGCGGGGAGGAGGTCGGCGACGGGGATGTCGCGCACGCGAAGGAGTCTGAGTCCGATCCCTACCAGGAGTAACCCGCCGGTAGCGGTGAGGGCCGCTACTTGGGCGGAGGTCAGCACCGAACCCAAGGTGTGACCGAGCACAGTGAGCGTGCCCTGGTAGACCCCCACCACGAGTGCGGATGCGGCCACGCCCCAACCCATAGAGGCGGCGAAGGCGATGGCGGCGAATCCGTCGAGCGTGGCCTTGAGCGCTAACTGATCGATTCCCAACCCCAAGCCGTCGGAGAGCGACCCAAGAATTGCTAGCGGTCCGACACAAAAAACGAGTGACGCGGTGACGAATCCGTCCACGAAGTTTCGAGCATCTCCGGATTGTCGGTTCGTTTGCTTGGCGGAGCGCCGATGCCAGGTCGCACGGATCCACTCACCGAGTCCCTCGAGGCGCGACTCAAGTCGCAACAGTGACCCTGCGATTCCCCCGATCAGCAGAGATCCGAGCACGATCAGAATCGGAATTCCGCGACCTACGGCGTAGATCAACTCCGAACCTGTGACCGCTGCGGCAGCCAACGCCGCCACGAGCAGGGTGACCAGGCCGAGGCCGTCGGTGACCACGTTTCGGGTGCGCTCCGGCAAGCGATGTCCCAGCGCCACACCGAGGGCAGAACCGGCCAGGATGGTTGCCACGTTGAGTGCCGTGCCTGCACCTACCACCATCATGGGCCCGCGGGCCCATGGCTTGACATTGGCTGCTCCGACGGTGATGGCGCTGCTGGCGCATCGCGCAGTAGGCAGGTCAACCGGGCGGTGGCCGTACGTCGCCCCTGATCGTCGGTCATCACAATTTCATAGCTTGCTATTGCGCGACCGAGCGCAATAGGTGTGGCCACCCCAGTGACCCAACCTTCGGTGGCGGGACGGTGGTGCGTCGCGTTGATGTCGACGCCGACGGCAATCCGTCCGAGTCCCGCGTGCAGAGCGGCGCCGAGGGAACCGAGTGATTCCGCCAACACCACGGACGCACCGCCGTGCAGGAGTCCATAGGGCTGTCGGTTTCCGTGCACCGGCATTCGGCCCACGACCCGATCGGCACTGGCTTCAAGAAATTCGATCCCCATGCGGTCAGTCAGTTCGCTAGCGAGTTCCTCAGTCATTGGGCCACCCTAGGATCGTGCCTGTGACTGATGTGGCGGGGTGGAGTGGTTTGAGTCCTGAAGTTTTACCCCCGGCGAAGACCCCTCGGTTGCTGTTGTTGGACGGCCACTCCTTGGCTTATCGAGCGTTCTACGCGTTGCCAGTGGAGAATTTCTCGACGTTGACTGGTCAGCCGACGAATGCCGTTTATGGTTTCACGTCGATGCTCATCAATGCCTTACGCGACAAAAACCCCACCCATGTTGCAGTGGCTTTCGATCTGAGTCGGCACACGTTTCGGACTACTGAGTTTCCGGCGTACAAGGCAAATCGCGCGGCGAGTCCGGCAGAATTCTCCGGCCAGGTTGCTCTCATTCGTGACGTATTGACGGCGATGGCTGTCCCAGCTTTGGATGCGGAGGGGTTTGAAGCCGACGATGTCATTGCCACATTGACGACTCAGGCCAGCGCAGCAGGTTTTGAAGTGGCGATCATTACGGGCGACCGCGACGCATTCCAGCTCGTTGATGACCAAGTGACTGTGCTCTACCCCAAAAAGGGGGTGTCGGACTTAGCTCGAATGACACCGGCCGCGGTCGAAGAAAAATATGGGCTCACCCCGGCGCAGTACCCGGATTTCGCCGCGCTGCGAGGTGATCCCAGTGACAACTTGCCGAGTATCCCTGGCGTGGGCGAGAAGACAGCCACCAAATGGGTGCGCGAGTTTGGATCGCTGAGTGAACTCGTCTCTCGCGTCGACGAGGTGACGGGCAAAGTTGGAATGTCATTGCGCGCACATCTCGATCAGGTCGTCACGAATCGCCGGCTCACGGAACTGGTTCGCACCGTGCCGCTTGACGCTTCGCCCGACGATCTGGTACGCGCGTCTATGGATCGATCACACGTACACGAAGTATTTGACGCGCTCCAGTTCCGGGTGCTGCGAGAACGGCTGTTCGCGACCCTCGGTGGCGACATCGCTGACGCGGAAGGTTCATCGCCGGGCACTCACGTGGATCTCGTCGTGAGCGATGGTCTCGCTCAGTGGCTCGCCGCTCGACCCGACGAAGAGCGAGTCGGGATTCATGTTGCCGGGCGCTGGGGCGCGGGCGTCGGCGAGATTTCGATGCTGGCGGTGGCAGGTTCCGACGGATCGGGCGCGTGGTGCATTCCGTCCCAACTGTCACCCGCAGACGAAGGCGTTGTATCCGCGTGGCTGGCAGACCCTTTGCGGCTCAAGGCCTTACACGACGCCAAGGGACCCATGCTGGCATTCGCATCGCATGGATGGATCGTCCGCGGGCTGGCCGCAGACACCGCCCTCTCGGCGTACGTCGTGCTTCCTGGGCAGCGATCTTTCGAACTGACTGACCTCGTTGCGAGGTTCCTTGGTCGTGACTTGTCG
>JBBRLC010000154.1:0-4616 GCA_038231595.1 Candidatus Nanopelagicales bacterium
AGTCGACACCGTCGCGGTTGCCGGCGCAGTGCTAGTGCGCAACTCACGTGTCAATCTGCTGACGCGCATGCAGGAGTGGGACTACTACCTCGGCATTGCGGCAGTGAAACGAATGCAGGGTCTGTACCAATCGACGCTGGTCGCGCAAGGAGCCTTCTCGTTGTACCTCACCGAGCGCGTACGCGAAATCGGTGGTTGGCCCGACGCGATCGGTGAAGACATCGTCGTGACCTGGCGCCTGATGGAACGCGGGGAACGAGTGCTGTTCGAACCGACGTCGGTGGCATTCACCGATGCGCCGACAAGTGTTAAGCACTTCATGATTCAGCGCGCGCGATGGGCGCGAGGAATGTTCGAAGGCCTCACGACGGTGCCGCCATGGAGGCAACCGAGGTTCCTCACCAAGATCATCGCCGGCGTCGATCTGCTGATCCCGTTCCTCGACATCGGGTACGCCCTCATCTGGCTTCCCGGCGTCGTGCTGTTCTTCCTTGGCATTCCGCTGATTGTGTCGGTCTGGACTCTGGTCGTACTGCCGATCACGATGCTGGTGTACGGCGGCCTGCGGACCTACCAATCGCGTCGGGTCTTTGGACCGCTCAATCTGGCAGTGCGCAAAAACCGATTCGGTTACATCGCGTTTCTGCTTACTTACCAGGTGTTGTGCTCGATTGCGTCGCTCACCGGATATCTGCAGCATCTCGTCGGCACGAACCGGCGCTGGAAGTGATCGGTAGCCTGAACAGTTAGGGCGAGGATAAGATTCATCGGCGCCCCTGTCGGAAGTTGGCCCTGACTGATACGTTCCCAAATCGGGGTGGGCACGTTGTGAAGACACCTGATCGCCGTATGCGGTCGTCGGGCTGAGTTTGGGGCAAGGGGGGCAAGTCATGCGTCGGATCGCGGCACTCGTCGCACTTTCGGTCATTGCGACCACGTTGTCGGTGGCTGAGGCGGCACCCGCATTCGCGGTCGGTGAACCCGACCCGCCCACAGCGGTAATCGCGACGGCTGGTGACGCGCAAGCATCCGTCTCCTGGACCGCAGGTGCCGACAACGGAAACGCGATCACTAACTACAAGGTCACGTCCAGCCCTGACGGCAAGACATGCTCAAACCTGTCAACAAGTTGCACGGTGTCGAGCCTGACCAACGGCACCGCCTACACCTTCACCGTCGTCGCAACCAGCGTCGTCGGTGATTCTGTTCCGTCCGCTGCGTCGAACTCCGTCACTCCACTCGCGCCCCCGCCGCCCGACACCGTCCCGGACGCACCCACGATCGGTACGGCGACTGCGGGCAGCCAAGCGGCCACGGTCACTTGGACCGCACCGGCGAACAACGGCGGTCAACCAATTACCAAGTACGTCGTCACGTCATCACCGGGCGGCAAGAAATGCAATGGTGGCGGTGTCGCAACCCAATGCACCGTGACTGGGTTGTCGAAGGGCGGGACCTACACGTTCACCGTCATCGCGCATAACTCCGTTGGCGACTCGCTCTCATCGGGAGCGACCGCACCGATCACGCTCGCGAACGCTCCCGATGCGCCCTCGGGTGTCGTCGCGCAGAGTGGCTACAACCAAACGGTTCCGGTCACCTGGGTCGCGCCGCTGGACAACGGGTCGCCGATCACCGGCTACACCGCATCCGCCTCGCCCGGCGGTGCTCACTGCTCGGTCGTACCCCCCGCGCTCACCTGCAACGTCGCGGGACTGGTAAACGGTACGGCGTACACGTTCCGGGTCGTCGCAACGAACCTTGAAGGCGACTCGTCGCCGTCCGCCGCGTCGGCCCCAGCGACGCCGGCGTACTCGCCCGGCGTCGTGCGGTCAGTTCGAATCGCTGCCGGTCGCGGCACCATCCACCTCTCGTGGCTTCCGCCGCTCGACAACGGTGGGTCGGCGCTCTTTGACTATCTCGTGACGCCAGTGAGCGGCATCCCCTTCCACACAGCAGGCCCGGCACCATCGATCGTCATCAGTGGGCTCTCGCAGGGCCGCAACATCGCCTTCAGCATCCAGGCCCGTAACGGGGCCGTCGGCCCGGGAAGTCTCGGTATCCCGACGACCGTTGTCGTGCTCGGATCGACAGCCACGATGAAGGCGTACCCAGCGGGCGTTGTTTACGGTCGTTGGTCTCGTCTCGTGGGTCTGCTGCGCTCAACCACGGCAGCGCGTTTGGCTCATCAAATCGTTCGTGTGCAACTTCGGACCGTCAGCAACGGCAGGTGGCAATCACTGGCCAGTTTCCGCGCCGATTCGCTTGGCGTGTATCGCATCCGAATCCGCCCTTCACAAAACACGGAATATCGAGTCGTCTACTACGGCGCAGGACGAGTGCTCGGATCGACGTCGCGGACGATTCGAGTAGGAGTGGCCTGGCGGATCAAGCTTCAGGCCAGCCCCCGCAGCGTTCAGGTGGGAAAGGTAGTCAACTTCATCGGTCGCGTGAAGCCGTTGAAGCGGCACAAGACCGTGCTGTTGCAAAAGTTGGAAGGCCGCAAGTGGGTCACGAAGCAGTCGGCGCGTACGTCGATCCGCGGTGTTTTCCGGTTGCGCAACACTCCGAAGAAGGCCGGGACGTTCCTCTACCGGATCTATCTCGGCCGAAGTGCTGGGCACCTCGCTGCGGCGAGTGGAGGAGTACGCGTCAACGTCGCGGTGAAGCCGAAGCCGAAACCCAAGCCAAAGCCAGGCACGAGCGGCGCCTTCAGTGTCAGCGTGAGCGCAAGTGCGTCGCGGGTGGTCTCCGGGTCAACGGTGTACTTCGGCGGTCGTGTGTCGCCAAGTAATCAGCCGAAGTCGGTGCTGCTGCAGAAACTCGAAAACGGTGCGTGGGTGACCAAGCAGTCGGTTAAGTCGCTCGCAAATGGGTCGTTCCGGATTGCATACACGCCCAGCAAGCGGGGGACGTTCTCCTACCGGGTTTTCGTATCTGCGACGAAGGCTCATCGTGCTGGCGTGAGTCGCCGAATCACACTGTCCATCTTGTAGGTCCGGCTCGAATCGGCTTCCTTGTTTGAACACTTGTTTGCGCCTGCAATTCGGCCATCTTGTGTCGGCCTTGTTTGCGTCGCGATTCGTTCTAGGTTGGGTCGATGAAAAGTGAAGCGGCCACGCCCGCGGCGTACATCGCCAGTCTGACCGGGGATCGGCGCAAGCCGATGACAGAGGTACGCCGTGTAGTGCGCGCGCACGTCCCCAAGGGCTTTGCCGAAGTGATGTCCTTCGGGATGAGCGCGTGGGTCGTGCCCTTGGCTACGTACCCCGACAGGTACAACGGTCAGCCGTTGGTGTACGCCGCGTTTGCGTCGCAGAAGAACTACATGTCGCTCTACCTGATGTGCATCTATACCGGGGCGACCGCGAAGCGACGTTTCGCACGCGTTGGCGCGAAGTGTGCGGCGTGGACGTTGATCGCGGTACGGGTGCAGAGGGCGCGACGTGATCTAGCGGCCGATGGTGACGACAGTGCCAATCGCCGCAGCGGTGATGGCGACGAAGGCAGCCCACACGCCGATGCGTGACCAGATTCCTGAGACTTGCGAACCCATCAGATCGCGATCGCAGGCGAGTCGATTCACGAGATAGATCAGCGGGACGGACGCGATACCGTTGAAGACGGCGGTGAAGACCAGCGCGCTGATGGGGTCGATCCCGATGAAGTTCATGACGAGTCCCGCGAGCAGCGCCACGGCGATGATCAGATAAAAGCGCCTCGCCTGTCCCCACTTGCGATCGAGACCTTCAGGCCATTGGAAGGCTTCGGCTAAGGCGTACGCCGTTGACCCGGCAAGCACCGGAACTGCGAGTGCCCCTAGGCCTACGATGCCGATCGCGAAGATGAGCTTGGCGATGAAGCCGGCGTTGGGGAACGAATTGACCAATGGTTCCAGTGCTTCTGCGGCATTGGCGGCCGTTCGGATTTCGGTGGTACCGCGGTCATGCAGCACCGTCGCGGTTGTCACCATGATGAAGAACGCGGCGGCTTGGGCGGTCACCATCCCGATGATCGTGTCGGAACGAATCGCGCGCATGCGCCGGTGCGCGTCGATGAAGGGCACCTGGGTGAGTGGTGCTTGGTTAGTCGCGCGTTCCTCTTCGACTTCTTCGGAGGCTTGCCAGAAGAACATGTACGGCGAAATTGTCGTACCGATGACTCCGGTGATGAGGAAAAGGAACGCCGGAGTGAATTCGATGTGGGGGATGAGTGCCGCGCGGATGACTTCGCCCCACGGCGCGCCGACGACGATCGCGGTCAGCGGATAGGCGAGTAAGGCCAGGCTCAACCACTTCAGAACCCGAGAGTAAGAACGGTAGCCGATCCAGATCTCGGAGCTGAGTACGCCGAGGGTGAAGGCCGCCGCGACCAGTGGCAGCGGAATCGGGATGATCAACGTGATTGCTGCCGCGACCGCGGAAATGTCCGCGCCGATGTTGATGGTGTTGGCGACGACCACCAGCAGCACGGCGACGGTGAGGACGCGGCGCGAATAGCGGGTAGCGATCGCTCGTGACAGTCCCATGCCGCTGGCCGCCCCGATGCGGGCGACGGCTTCTTGGACGGCGATGAGCAGTGGCAGCAGGTACAGCGCGGTCCAGAGTTGTCCGAAG
>JBBRLC010000155.1:0-4611 GCA_038231595.1 Candidatus Nanopelagicales bacterium
GGTTTCATCGTGCCGAACTCCAACGGTTCGCGGATCACGCGCTACGTCGGTTACTGCCGCAGCACCAACGGAGGAACCGCGCATCGCACAATCGTGCGGCGTGGACCGATCGTGGTCACCGGCCTCACGACCGGCAAGATCTACAGTTGCCGCGTCTACGCGATCAACGCCAAGGGCGCTGGCCGCCCGTCAGTGTTGGTGTACAAGTTCAAGGCTCGGCGCTAGCAACTTCCGTGCCCAGACAATCGCACTAGGTTCGAGAGCATAGATTGATTTGGGGCGTGGTCCGTTCATTCGGACCGCGCCCCGAATCATTGTCGGGTTAGGGTCGGGGGCATGAGCGAACAACCACAATCAGCGTCCATCCAGGTCCACGTGCCTGAAGAACTCGTCAACGGTGTGTACGCGAACCTTCTGTCGGTCTGGCATACGGCGTACGAATTCACGCTCGACTTCGCCAGCCTTCAACAGATGGTGACCGGGGTTAGTCCCGACGGGGAGGAGGTCAACGTGATTCCGACTCGGGTTGTCTCGCGGGTCAAGATCCCTCCGACTCAGATCTTTGAAATTCTGCGCGCTCTCAACGAGAACATGTCCCACTACGAAGCGACATATGGACCGATAACTCCTATCGGCGAGCCGCCAACTTTGTATCCGCCGACAGATCTCGGCGACGACGAACCCGAGGCTTGAGGGCTTGCCTGGTCGTTGGATTTACGCCTTGCGGCCGGTCAGCGCCAGCAAGCGGGTTGCAACGTCAGCGTCGTCGTCGACCGGCGTGGGCTCATCGAACGCGCCAGCGGCGGCGAGCATCTTCGCTTGCGGTTCGATGATTGTGTGGCACGCCTCGGCCAACTCCGGGTCCAAGACCACCGTTTGTCCGGTGGACTTCCCGAGGTCCCACCCGTGGATTAACACATCCATGAATCGATGTCCGGCGTACACCGCTCCAGGGACCGGCCCGTAAGAAACAGCAACGAGATCGGTCATCGCGTTGGGACGGCGAAACGCATCTGCCGCGACCGCGCTTGATCGGTCATAAGCCTTGAGCGGGTCCTTGCCAAGAATGTTCCCCTCTAACTCGTCGCCAACCTGCTCGATGGTCTTGCCCTCCATGAGGGGGCCGACCCAGAAATTGCCGTAGACAACGTGGTGCAACAACTCGCGTACCGTCATTCCGTCGAGAACGCTCGGCTTGGACCACTGCGATTCGTCGATCGCGGCGACGATGGCGCGGGTGTCGGCCAACGCTTGCGCGTGATAGTCGGGAAGTTCACGGCTCATCAGAGTCACCTCACACCTGAGACAGGCCCCATAGTTGGGCGCGGGCCCAGCATGGCGCCAATCGTCTCGAGAGTGAAGAACTATTCGGTGATCCGAGGGCCTTCTGCGACGCAGACGGTCTATCCGGGGAATGGCTCGCGCACTAAGTTGACGTCATGTCTAGCGGCACGACCACGAGGCCGGTTTCGGTCGCCGACTCAGGTGAATACGCGCAGCGCGTTAACGCCCTGTGCGAGGAATACGCTCAGATTCCGCCCGGGGTTCCCGCACGTCTAGCGAAGAAGACGTCGAATCTTTTTCGCCCCCGACAGCCAAATGCCGCTCCCGGACTCGACGTGTCGCCATTCGATGGCGTACTCGCTGTCGACCCGGTCGCAAAAACGGCTGACGTTCAGGGAATGACGACCTACGAGCATCTCGTCGATGCGACATTGGCGTACGGCATGGCCCCGTTGTGCGTTCCACAATTGAAGACGATCACCCTCGGTGGCGCCGTGACCGGCCTGGGTATCGAAAGCGCTAGTTTCCGAAACGGCTGCCCCCACGAGTCGGTCCTTGACATGGACGTGATGTGCGGTGATGGGCAGGTCGTCACAGCCCGTCGGGACCCCGGTGATGCACACCAAGATCTGTACGAAGGATTTCCCAACTCATACGGGTCACTGGGCTATGCGCTCCGATTGCAGATCGAGCTCGAAGCCGTCGCTCCCTATGTCCACCTTCGACACATTCGCTTTGACTCAGCGTCAGACTTGGCTGCTGAGGTAGCCCAGATTGCACAATCTCGTCAGCATCAGGGACGGCGGGTGGACTTCGTCGATGGAGTGGTGTTTAGCAGCGACGAACAGTTTCTGACATTGGGCGAGATGGTTGATGCTCCCCGGGTCGGAGACACGGCTACCTCGTCGCCGAGTGACTACACCGGGATGAATATTTACTACCAATCTATTCCGCAGCGCTCCGAGGATCTACTCACCATTCGTGACTACTTCTGGCGCTGGGATACAGATTGGTTCTGGTGTTCGAGGGCGTTCGGGGTACAGAATCAGTTGATCCGACGAGTGATACCGCGCTCACGATTGCGGAGCGATACGTATTGGAAGTTGGTCGCCCTCGATCGTCGAACCGGCTTCTCCGGCCGCTACGACGCCCTGCGCGGACAGCCGCCGCGCGAGCACGTTGTCCAGGACATCGAAGTGCCGGTGGGTGCGCTCGCATCGTTCCTCGAATTCTTTCACCGCGAAGTCGGCATCGAGCCAATTTGGGTCTGCCCCATGCGGCAGCGAGATCCCGACGCTCGCTGGCCGCTGTATCAACTCGACCCAAGCGAAACGTACGTCAACGTGGGTTTTTGGTCCACGGTTTCGGTCCCCTTCGGAGTCGATCCGGCAGTTGGCCGTATCAATCGACGGATCGAGCAGGTCGTCACCGAACTCGGCGGGCGCAAATCGCTGTACTCAACGGCGTACTACAGCCGCGATGAATTTGGCTCGCTTTATGGCGGGATCAGGTACCAGGATCTGAAAATGCGGTACGACCCAGGCCACCGCCTGCTAGACATGTACGACAAGACAGTGGGTCGCCGCTGACCCGGCTCGAACATGGAAGTGCTTGCCTCAGTTGGTTGCGGAGGAACAGCTGTGAAGGTCGCTAACGCCATCGCTCTCGTGTCGGGGGCCGAGCTCCCTGTCGAATTCACCGCCTACGACGGTAGTCACGCTGGCGTACCCGGATCTGACGTACGACTGGAGGTACGCAGTCCAAAGGCCGTCAGGATGTTCCTATCCTCGCCCGGTGAACTAGGTCTGGCTCGCGCCTACGTCGCTGGCGAACTTGACGTCGTCGGCGACATGTATGCAGCCCTGAGCCGCCTAGAGACCTTCAACATGGACCACCTCTCGCTACGGACCAAGGCTCGGCTTTTCAGGGACTTCGCGCCGCTCGCGCTGCGTCGACAGCCACCTCCCCCGGAGGAGATACGACTCCGCGGCCGGCGGCACAGCAAGCACCGCGATGCCGATGCGATCAGTCATCACTATGACGTGTCAAACCGTTTCTACGGCTGGGTTCTCGGTCCGACGATGGCGTACACGTGTGCGGTATTCGCGACTCCTGATGCTTCACTGGAAGAGGCGCAGGAAGAAAAGTTTGATCTGGTGTGTCGCAAGTTGGGCTTGAAGCCCGGAATGCGACTGCTTGACGTGGGCTGCGGTTGGGGCGGCATGGTGTTGCACGCGGTCAAGAACTACGGGGTCACAGCGATTGGCGCGACGTTGTCCGCGCAGCAGGCCGAGTGGGGACAACGCGCCCTCACCGATGCCGGTCTTGATGGCAGTGCGCAAATACGCCATTGCGACTATCGCGATGTCAGCGAGACCGGCTTTGATGCGGTGTCGTCAATCGGTTTGACCGAGCACATCGGCACGGCGAACGTCCCAACGTACTTCGCGTTTCTTCGCTCCAAGTTGCGGTCAGAAGGTCGCTTACTCAATCACTGCATCACCCGACCCACCAACACCGAAAGTGCGGAGGCGGGCAAGTTCATCAACCGCTACGTCTTCCCCGACGGCGAACTGGAAGGTGTCGGGACGCTGATCGCGGCGATGGAAGACAACGGACTTGAAGTACGCCATTCCGAGAACTTGCGCGAGCACTACGCACTCACGTTGCGCGAATGGGGTCGCAACTTAGAGGATCGTTGGAGCGAAGCCGTTGACGAAGTTGGCGAAGGCAAAGCGCGAGTGTGGCGGCTCTACATGGCGGCGTCGCGACTTGGTTTTGAACGCAACCGGATTCAGTTGCACCAAGTCCTCGGCGTACGCACCGACGACGAAAATGGCCGCAGCGGTGTGCCCCTGCGAATGGGGTTTGATCGCGAGGGACCTGCTGGCGGGCGTCGCTAGGGCTTCGTCTCGCTAGACGCGACCGAAGAGGATCTTCGTCGTCCAGATGCGTTCACGGCGTACGCGATCACCCGGGTGCGGCGAATGCCAGACGGTGTTGTTTCCGGCGTAAATCGCGACGTGGTGAATGCGCCCACCATCGTAATAGAAGACCAAGTCGCCAGGCACCGCGCGGGCGCGCATGATGTGGTGCGTGCGCGCGTACTGCTGGCGCGATTGATGCGGTAGCGAGATGCCGAGTCGCGAGTAGACATAACGCGTGTAGCCCGAGCAATCGAAACCCGAGCGTGGTGTGGTTCCACCAGCCACGTAGCGCACACCGGCGTACCCCGCGGCAACGCGCACAACAATGCGGCCGCGGGTAATGAACGAGGATGGCTTCACGACCACACGCGCGCTCGACGTCACGGTGGCAGAGCGATCA
>JBBRLC010000156.1:0-4599 GCA_038231595.1 Candidatus Nanopelagicales bacterium
ACTCAACACAAGCCCTCCAGCAGCACCGGACACTCGACGTCGCCGGGCACTACGGGCGACCCGACGTCTTCCGCCTTACCGTCGACCGATCGCCACAACTGCCCATCAACTTCCCATCCCTCGGTTAACCACCAGCCCTGCCTGCGATGTGCCCTTCGGTCTCGTCTCGGCCACAGGGTGGAACCGGCATTCAGGTGCGGGTGGGCGAAACGGGTTCGTGCCCTCTGAGTGTCCCGGCGACCTGGCGAAGTAGGACGATCACGTGGTAGCCGATCACCACCGCGATCAGTAGCGCAACGGCTGGATCGAGCCAGTACCAGCCGTTGGTGGCCAAGATGATGGCACCGGTGACCGCGACGCCTGCGGCAGCGAATGCGTCGGCGGCCGTGTCCAGCAGGACGACCCGCATGTTGGCACGGTCGGCGTCGCTGTCGCCATCCTCGTCCGAATCGCCGCCGAGGATGAGAACTCCGACACCCATCGCGGTGGCGGCGATCAGGCTGATGACTAGGACAGGAAGTCCATAGACGTACCCGGCTCCGGTGACCAGGCGGCTCACTGCCGTGACGATAACCACAACCACGACGAGACCGAGCAGGATCGCATTGACCAGGGCGGCATAGGCAGTGGCCCGGGGATAGCCCTCGGGCCGCTTAGCCGTTGGAGGGCGAGATCCCAGGCAGATCGCCAAAAGAGCCAGAATGATCGCGCCAGAGTCGGCGAGGTAGTCGCCACCGGCCGCCAGCACCCCGAGTGAATGCGCGGTGATGCCGACGACGACGAGGCCCGCGATGAGGATGAAATTGAGGGCGAGCACGCTCAGCAGCCTGGTCCGGCGAGTCACGGTCAGAGGCTAACTTCCCAACCGGGGTGTTCCCGGTGCCGGGTGACTCGGTCAGGCGTAGGCCGCACAGATGTGCCACTGGGGCTCGATCGCGTGCTCGCAACGTGCGGCGGTCGGTTCGCCTGGGTTGTCGCCGCCGAGGCATCATGGGCGGATGAACGTGACGACGGAGAGCGTCTCGTTGCGCGAGATCACGGACGTGAATCGGGCTGAAGTCGAGCGTCTGAGTGTCACTGCGGATCAGCGGAGCTACGTCACTTCTGTCTCACAGTCCCTTGTGGATGCCGCCGAGAATCCCAACGCCCGACCCTGGTATTGGGCCGTGTACTCGGGCGAAGCGCTCGTGGGGTTCGTCATGATCGCCGACGGGGGGCCCGACGAGTCCACGGAGTACGTGGGGACCTATTTCCTGTGGCGCCTGCTGATCGACCAGCGATGGCAACGGCGAGGGTTCGGGCGGGCAACACTCGACCTCGTGGTCGACTACATCCGGACGCGGCCAGACGCGCGAACGCTACTCACCTCAGTGGCACCGGGTTCCGAGGGCAGCCCGATGGGCTTCTACCTTGGGTACGGGTTCACGCTGACTGGTCAGGCCCAGGAAGACGGGGAAGCGTTGCTCGCTCTCCCGCTGACTGAGTGAGCGCCCTCGCTGAGTGTGTGTCTTCTGACGGGACGCGCCCTGGACCTCCCAAGAAGTGATCGACCACGGGTTCTGCTTAAGCTCGCTCGCCTTGATGGGTGTCGAATCGGCGTACGCGAGCGAATCGCAAGCATTCTTCTCCGGCCAGCCTGTGTTGACGATCCAGCCATCGGATGCGGGTTGTCGTCGCGTCGAGATGGGGCATGCTCTGCGCAGGTTTGGCACTGACGCGGTGGTGATCCTCTATCACCACCGCGAGTTCGGCGGCTCGCACGGCATGACGCAACTGGGCGTCGATTCATCCGAGTTGGAGGCCACTGCGGCGACCAGTCGGCTTGGGGCGCTATCCGGATACGCAGACGACGCCAGCTCCCCTTCGAGATAGCCACCTACCATCTCGACCATGGCGTATGGACAGGCGGCCCCGTCGCCAGATGCCGCGTCCCTGCCCCACCCATCCCGAACCGGGATTGAGGACGGACAGGGGGCGTGAGCCGCAATGAGGAGATTGCGCCGCGCAACGGCGTGGACCTCTACTGGATTCCGCTCGGAGCCGGAGCGGCGTCGCCACTCGTCCGCTTAAGCGGCCGCATGTTTGAGAGTTTCCAATCACGTCGCCAACGCCGACCGGCACGTGACCTCTATCACGCAGCCCTGGAGGTCTGGCTTCACGGTTCGCGGTTTGTGATCGAAATGGCCCCGGCCTGGGGATCTGGTCACGGACAACCCGGCGTGGTCGGAGAAGGGCCGGTGGGGCTCAAGGTCCTCGGACGCTCCCGGTACTTCCGCTACGAGGTCAGACGATGGCCCAACGGCGTCATCCCGGACATTGGCGAAGCGGTGGGCGGCCCGCAGTGTGTGTCCACCGACGCCAGCACGGCGGAGCGATTGCTCGGACTAGTGGCTATTTTCCCCACTGGTACCTGGGGACGGGACGAGTTCCGATCCGGCGACATGTGGAACTCGAACTCCCTCGTCGCATGGCTGCTTTCGTGCAGCGGCGTCGACGTGCAGCGACTGGTGCCGCCACCGAACGGTCGGGCCCCGGGGTGGAACGCTGGCCTCGCCGTCGCCGCAAGGGGCTCGGGAAATGAAGTCCACTAGGCAGACCCATGCCAGCGCTGTCGTTCTGTGCGTGAGGGCGGTCCCGGTGGGTGAGTGGCAGTCGTATCCGTTCGGGTTCTTGCACAGGTATTGCTGGTGGTACGCCTCGGTATTGCGACGTAGTTTCCGATCGATATCCGGCGACTGGAGCCTCCCGTAACTCGGGGCCTGCGCGAGGCTCGCGGTATCCGGCCCTCTCCGCGGCTCTGTGCGGCTCTGATCGTTAGGTGCCCGTCCACCGGCCGGGGAACCCCTGTCCGTAGCGTGTCACTCGGGAAGCAGTTGCTCGATGAATGTCGAGGAAAGCCACTGCTGGAACTCTGCGGGCGACCAGCCGCGCTCAAGCACCAACCTGTGATAGAGCGAGTTATCAATGAGGGTCCACACCAGGTCGGCTGCCTTTGTCTGGGTCAGTCCCGGCCGCAGCGGCGTCTTGTCGGCCAGGGTTTGTACAAAGCGATTTGCTCCGTACAAGCGCTCCGACTGGATCTCGTGCCACATGCTGCGGATGTCATCGTCGGCGGCGGCGGCGGCGCGCAGAACCTCCACGAGTGGACTCACCCGGGCACCGATCGCGCAGATGATCGCGGCATAGAGGTCCAGGGACAGTCGCGGATCGGGCTCGGCGAGCATGGACAGCATCTCGGGTCGGGCGTAGAGCGGCAATGGCTCATCGTCCCCGACGATCGCCGCGTCGTAGCAAGCCCTGAGGACCTCAGCCTTGGTGCCTACCGAGTTGAACACTGTCGCACGACTCACGCCCGCCAGTTCCGCGATCGCCGGTACGGTCGTTCGCACATATCCCTGTCCGACGAACAGGTCGCGGGCGGCCTCGAGGATGGACTGCCGCGTGGCGGATGCTCTCGCAGTACGGCGAGGCCACTCCGTCTGGGTCTCTGGCCGCAGGGGTCGGTCGTCGCCGTTTGTCGTCAGTGCCACACTCCAATGATCACAGTCATCACCATGAGTTTGACCAGCCAATCACCCGAGTGAAAGACGGCCAACTTCCATGACTGACCGCCCCAGATGACTGGAGCAATCAGCAACACGACGGGGAAGCCGATCCATAAGATGATGGCCAGCCTGATTGAGCCGCCCCATGTCGAGACTCCGGTCGATTTGACCAGATACGCCAGGACGCCAGCCACCACGAATCCCCTCAGGAAGTCGATGACCTTTGCCGCGACAGGCGCGGTTCGGTAGTCCACGATCTGCTCGGAATCCTTGGGTTGCAACTGAGCGTGAACTCCTCGGAGCGAGAAGTACCACATGGTCGTCACGAACGCACCAGCGACGCCGCTGACCAGCACTGCCCACACGTTGATCGAGCCCATGTCAGTCCTCTCAGATCCTCGAAAAGCAAGGTTATTAGACTATCCGTCTAATAATCAGAGGTCAATGACGACGCATCCGAGCCAGCACCCGGCGGGTAAGCCGCAGGTACGTCGCTGGGTCGCTGGGTCGCTGGCGACCAGTCCCGATCTGGCATCGCCCCTTGCACCCGAAGTGATGCTCTTGATTCGCCCTCGCGGGTGGTGAACCGGCATTGGGCATAACGGCGAATTGAGGGGGACACTGTTCGCATGACCGAGACGAGCAAGTACGCCAAGTCCTTGTCGGATCTCGAGCACGAGACGCGCGTGGATCCCAAGGACATGGTCGAGGAGCAGGCCGCGTCGGGCCCGTATGGGTACGTCGAACCCGCGGACCTGGACCGCAGTCGGTTGCTAAGCCCGACAGGCGACGGGCGGCTCGCTGCCGGTGAGGGAGGCTGACCAACGATCCGATGTGACGTTCTGCGTCAGTTCTAGGCCATGCGCGCTCGTCAGGCGGATTCTTGAAGCGAGGATGAGGCTGGGGTCACCCGGCCCGGCACGTGAGGATGGATAGTGTCGCCGCCATGGCGGCATCGTTCTCCCTGTCTCATCGAACGGCTCTGGTCACAGGCGTTGGTGCACCGGACGGCATCGGATTCGCGGTAGCCCGCCAACTCGCCGCACAAGGCTCC
>JBBRLC010000157.1:0-4590 GCA_038231595.1 Candidatus Nanopelagicales bacterium
CGTTGACACGACAGCGAATTGGCCGGCTCCGGTGAGATCGACCAGGTCGCGCACGCACCGACGACCATCGACGAGCGCCAGCAACGCCCACTCGTCGCGCGAGACCACTGGATCAGCGGACAGTACGACGGGGACACTGAGAATGCTGTCGGGGCTTGGGATGATGGTGCTGACGTCGATCCACGCCGCTTCGCGCGCGCGTGACTCTTCGATGATTCCCGACACCTCGATGGAGACACCCACATCGTCGGGGTTGGTGGCATCCATCTCGAAGGCGAATTCACCGTCAACCCATCGCATAAGGTCGAAAACGGCGTCAAGGATTTGATCGGACGCTGCCGCCTGCAGGAGGTCAGGTTCGACCGCGCCACTTTCGAGCAGTGCCTTGGCGACACCGTCGCGATCAATTCCCGCGGACTGGACCCGACCTACGGCCGATCGCAACGCGCCGTCGTCGACGATCCCGGACCCCACCAAACGCCGTGTCAGCGATTGCCGTGACAGGTCGGCTGTGGCACCGGTGATCAAACCACCCGAAAACCACACCACACCAGCGGAGTTGACACCTGAGGACGTCGTTCGACGCAGCCGAAGGGCACCGGATTTCGTCGTCATCGCCAGGAGCGAGAAGACATCCGAGAGCCCGAACGCGTCGAGCGAGCCTTCGAGGTTCACAGCTGCTTCCTCTGGTCAGTAGTCGTTGAACCGGTTGGTCAATCTCAAGAATCGGGGTTTAAGCTCCAGCCTGCCGGCGTGGTTTGGGCTAGCGAGGAGGGCGCCGTCGAGTTCGAAATCGGCCACGGAGCCGGTCCCAGGTCGTACGTCGGGGTGGGCGGGACGGACATGAGAACCGGTCCGTCTGTGCCGGGCATCGTCGGGAGTGGTTGGTACGGCGCGACTTGCGGCGGCGCCAAGACCGGCACGAAGGGCACGTCGGCCACCGGCTCCGGGACTCCGTAAATCGGTGTGGGGTCATCGGCGCGCAAGATGTTCGCCACTGTCGCAGCGCCGCGGCGGACCTCGTACAACATCAGGCCTGTCTTGGCGCCGCGTGCGGCCACGGCCACGAGGACCGCTTCGTCCTCCGCCGAGACGAGGAAAACGGTCCCACCTTCGCCTTCCACGTAGACCTGAGACAGGTCACCTCGACCGAGGCCTTGGGCAGCCTTTTCGCCGAGACTCAGCAAGGCCGCACTCATGGCGGCGACTCGATCTTCTTCCATGCCGAGCGGCAGGATGGAAGCCATCGCGAGTCCGTCAAACGAGACCACGGCCGCTGCCTCGAGTTCTGGCGCGGCGGCAAGTAGTTCGCTCAGGGCTCGATCCAGTTGCCCGGACCGGCTCAGCCGGGTGTCGTTTGTCGGCGCGGGAGCCCGGTGCGAGCCATATTGCTGTTCGGACATGTCTGCCCCTTCACGTGGTGGTCGAGCGTCTCGAAGGCACCCAAATGACAGGTGGCCCAGTGCTCCCATCGGCGTCCATGCCCGATGGCTTGAGCGGGGCCGACTGGGTGACGTCGGGGCGCAAATGTGCCTAGGTCTTTACAGCGTAGCTAGCAACGCAGATCGCATGACCTGGATTGGAGCAGGTTGCCCGGTCATCAACTCCACTTGTCCGGCCGCCTGCTGCAACAGCATCTCCCAGCCGGGTGCGACCGTGCCTCCGAATCGCTGCCATTGCTGCACCAGCGGACTCGGCCACGGGTCGTAAACCACATCCAGCAAAACGCCCAGGCCAGTCGTGGATGCATCCCGATCAGGACTAGCGGCCCTGAGCCGGTTCGCGACCTCGTCGGTTGCGGCTGCCGGAACCGTCGAGATGACCAGATCAGCCTGGAGATGGCTTTCCAGGTCTTGCCAGGCCACGATCGCGAGTTCGATCCGGAGGGTCTCGGCCAAGGCGAGCATCGGCTGCGCGGTGTGCGGTTGGCGGAGCACGACCTCTACGCGGGTCGCGCTTAGTCCCGCGACCGCCGCCAGTGCCGATCGGGCGGTGGCTCCTCCACCCACGATGCTGGCCGTCGCGCAGTCGGTCACGCCCACACCGCGAAGTGCCGCCACGATGCCACCGACGTCAGTGTTATGACCCACCGCTCCCGCGTCGCCAAACACCACGGTATTGACAACTCCTAGCTCGCTCGCCGGCGACGTCATCGCGTCGAGGTGGGCAACCACCTCGATCTTGAGTGGCATCGTCAGGGACAGGCCCACCCACGACTCGTCAAGGCCGTGGAGAAAGTCCCCCAACTGATCGCCAACGAGGTCGATAGCTTCGTAATCCCAATCAAGGCCCAGTTCGGCGTATGCCGCGCGGTGCAGCACGGGAGATTTCGAATGCGCAATGGGATGACCGAGAACTGCTGCACGACGTCGCAGGACCCCGCTCATCCTTGACCCGATTGTTGGAATTCCTTCTTTAGCACCAAGAACTCCGCATAGGTCGTCGCAAACTTGGTCACGCCGGCAGCGGGATCGGTGGCGACGAAGTAGAGCCATGGCCCCGTGGCAGGAGCGAGCACCGCCTGAATCGCATCACTGCCCGGCGAGTTGATCGGGCCTGGAGGCAAGCCCTTGTTGAGGTAGGTGTTGTACGGCGACTTTGTAGCCAACTGCGCGGCGCTAAGTTTCAACTCACGGGTGCCCAACGCAAAGTTCACCGTCGAGTCCAGTTGCAGCGGCATCCCTGCGCGCAAGCGGTTGTAGAGAACCCGCGCAACTTTTGCGTAGTCCGGCGGTGCGCTCTCCCCTTGAATCAAACTCGCCATCACGATGACCTGGTACGGCGTGAGTCCCACCGCCTCCGCCGCCGACACCACATCTAGTTCGGTCGCGGCGGTTCGGTAACGTGCCAAGATTGTCGCGACGACCTTCTCCGGCTTAGCGTCAGGTGCGAAGGTGTACGTGGCCGGATAGAGGAAACCTTCGGCATCCGCGCGGGCGTAGAGCGGGACACCGGTTGACCCCGGATTCGCCTCCGCCGCCGCCACGGCCGCAGTCACCGAATCGACTGAAAGCCTTGTCCCCTTTGCGATTGCTGCAATCGATTGAGACTTCCGCAAACCCTCGGGGAGCACGACGCGACTATTGATAGCGCTGGCGGGATCGACGAGCAAATCCAACGCCGCAGCCGCACTCATCTCCAACCGCATCTTGTACGACCCCGGGCCGATCTTCTTCGCACGCGCGTCGGTTTCTGCCACGTCCACAAAGGCTCCGGCGCTCTTCACCACGTCGGCGTCGGCGAGAACCTCACCAATTCGACTCAGCGACGCACCCTTGGGAATCTCGACAACGACCTGGCTGTGCCCGTCGCCAGTGAAATCTCCACCACGTGTCAGATAGATCGCGCCACCGACAGCGGCGGCAATCGTGGCGATGACAACCAAGACGGCCACGATGACGGGCAAGCGGCTCCTGCGTCGTGATGTGGGCGTCTCGTGTTTCATCGACAGTCCGATGTGACTCATTCGGCCACCACGAGTCGCTCGCCGGGGGCGGCACCAGACGATCGTTCAGAATCCAGCGCGTGCCCGACAATGACCACGGCTGCCGCCTGATCGACGACCGATCTACTGTCCTTGGCTGTGCGTCCAGAGTCCCGCAGTGCACGTGAGGCAGTCACGGTCGTGAGTCGTTCATCGACGAGTCGCACCGGCGTCGGGCTGATGGCCGTTGCCAGCGCGCCCGCGTATTCGCGTGCGGTCATCGCTGCCTGCCCCTCTCGACCGTCCATCCCAATCGGCAACCCCACTAGTACTTCCAACGCGTCGTACTCAACGACAAGTTCCTGGATTCCGGCGATATCGGCGTCACCCCGCACGAGTGTCACCACCGGCACAGCCAGGACGCCGTCGGGGTCGGATCGAGCGACCCCCACTCGTACGCTTCCGACGTCGATCCCGATCCGCACCCCACGCCGCACTGATGTCAGCTTTCGATAGTCGTCGTCACGGCGGCTCGTACGGCCTCGAAGGCAGCCCCGATGCCAGCCGGGTTAGATCCGCCGCCCTGCGCCACATCGTTCTTGCCGCCACCACGACCATCGATAGCGGGCAGCGCCGCTTGGAGCAATCGGTTGGCCGAAAGTCCCCGCGCGATGCCGCCTTCACTGACCGCCACGACCACGTGAAGGCGACCGTCTTCCTCGGTCACTCCGACCAATGCAACTGGGAGTTCGGGCTTCGACCTCCCCTTGGCTCGCAGAGTGAGATCGCGAAGTTCGTTGATACCCAACCCATCCGGCGCGAAAAAAGTCCACAGACGCGCATCGCCGATATCGGTGCCGCTCCCGATGATGGCGTCGATGTTGGCGGTCAGTGTTGAAGCTTTGGCTGCGGCAAGTGCACGTTCGGCATCCTTGAGTTTCGCGACGATGGCCGCGATTCGCTCTGGCAGTTCCTCGGGGCGTACTTTCACATGTTCTGCCACTTGGCCCAACATGATGTGTTCGCGTGCCAAGAACCGATACGCATCGCTGCCGACGAGCGCCTCGACCCGCCTCACGCCGGTCCCGATAGACCCTTCGGAGAGGAACTTCACGACACCAAGCTGGCCCGAGCGAGACGCGTGCGTGCCTCCACACAATTCACGC
>JBBRLC010000158.1:0-4581 GCA_038231595.1 Candidatus Nanopelagicales bacterium
CGACGCTACCTGTTCTGGACCAACGCCCTGACGCTCCTGATCGGCTTTGTCTCTTCGGCGGTACTCATCCCGACGTACGGCGCACTCGGTGCGGCGTGGGCGACGCTCATCACGCTGGTCGCTAACAATGTGCTCCGGCAGTTGGGTCTGCGTGGATTGCCAGTTCGCGTGTTCGACATGCGCGTGTTGGCGCCGTACATCCTCATGATCGTTATCGCCCTTGATCTCGCTGGGCTGCAGTCCGTCGCACCGGTCGGGTTCATTGGTGCGATGGCGATTTCTAGCCTGGCGACGCTCGCGCTTCTCCTCTTCACCGTGCCCTGGCTTGACGTCCCCAGCACGTTCCCGGAACTGATGCGCCTGCCCGTCTTTGGCGGTGTGCTACGAACGGCCGCCTACCGGGGACACATGCGGCGTCGCCGTCCCTCGCCGTACCACCTCGGCTATCTCCCAATTCCTCCTACCGAGTTGCCGGGGGAAGGACCCACGATGATTCCTGCCGCTGGATATCCCGCCGAGCCAATCAACTCAGACCCGCGTGTCGGCGATCCGAAATTCCTCACACCCACCGGTGCTCCTGTCACGATGCTCGAAGGCACGATCCCCGAGGCACTTCGTCGAGAGGCAAGCACGATGGCACCAGGCGAGTGGATGGTCGCGCAGATGCGACATGCATCCGGATCTCCCAATGCCATGCACGCTGCCGCCCAAGCCGCCGGGCTGGTGGACGTCACCGTCTACTGGGAAGCGCCTCACCGATCACGGCGAACAATGCTGGTCCCGATGGACTCACCTGGTGCGCTGCGCGCTGCGCTGCGACGCAACGAGGGGAGCATCCGCGGACGCATCGCGAGTCGCGTCGCACTGGTGATGGCCCGGGTTGGCTTGATCTCGCTCGTCACTCGCGATCTCATCGTCGTCGGGAAACGTCCCGCCCGATGACGGGGTTTCTCGAGAGCTTGGCCGAGGCCATCAGATCTGGCGACGTCGAGACCGACGATCACAGCAGCGCGACCTCAGTACTCACCGACGATCTTCGAGTCCTGCACGTCACGCCAGGCTTCGTCGAATCACGCCACGTCGTCGGGCTCTTCGTTGACAAACGGGGGCGAGTCAAAGCCGTCGCAAAGACACCTCGGCGCGAACACGATGACGCAGGGGTGAGACACGAAGCGAACCTTCTCTCGCGACTTCACGACCTTGCTCCAGAACTCTCTGCCACCGTGCCCGCGGTTCTTGCCTACACGCGGTGGTACGGCCGGCCCGTACTCGTAGAGAGCGCGCTCGTCGGCACTGCTCTCACTCATGCACGTGCGCGCCGCCACCCGCGAGCTGTCGCGAGCATCCGCGAATGGATCACTCAACTTCCGGTCACTTCGCACAGCGGCGGTACGACGATGATTGACGAGTTGTTGTCGCCATCTCTTGAGCGCCTACGGCAACTCACTCCGGACATCCATCCGCTTCGCGACATTGCCGACCGAACTGAACATGCACTCAACATCCTTCACGATGTTGAGTTACCGCGACCGTTCGAGCATGGCGACCCCAGTCATCCGAATCTCATGGTCTCCCGCGATGGGGTCGCCCGAGTCGTCGACTGGGAACTGGCACGCGAGGATGGCGCACCCGGTCACGACCTCGCGTTCTTTCTCGGCTTCACCGCGTTTGCTCGACGGCGAGCGCACGGTGTTGATGCGGAACTTGCGGCGTTCAACGACGCCTTCTTACATGCAGGAGCACGCGAAGGTCGCGACTTCAACAACGCGATCCAGGGCGCCGGGATCGACGCACACTTAGCCCGACCGCTCTTCGTTTTGGCGTGGGCAAGGGCCGCATTGAGATTGATCGAGCGTCTCGCACCAGACATGTCCGGACTATCGCGGGAACAAAAATCTCACTTGCTTCGAGAACTCGAGGCCAGCCGCAACACCACTCTCTGGACCGCTGTCGTCACTGCGGGTGAATGTGTAGTCGGGGTCACCCAGTCGGCCTAGTGGTGTGATTTGCCCCACGCCTCAGGCGTACGGAGATCGATTACTGCACGCATTGCGGAGGACTCCGCCCGGGTGACGTGTCGGAGGTTTGCTCATGTCACGAAGTGGTGACGACGATGCCATCTCTGGCGCAGGCAGCACCTGAACCTCTTCCCATCCCCGTCACCTCACCCCCTTGCCTGCGTCGCTTGGAGGCAAGCATGAGTATCAACCTCGTTACACGGCACCGAGAAGATTCTGGACCACGCCATCGACTAGAGCGTGCATCTCGAGCAATCTCGAATGCACATCGACGCAATGTCGCCATGATCGGCGCCACCGCAATCACCGCAGCGGTCGGACTCGTCGTACCGATTGCGTCGCACGCGCTATCGGGCAGCGGAGGCACCACGTCCTGGCATATCGACGCGGGTGGTCCCGGACTCACGAGTTCGGACGGAACCGTGTGGACCGCTGACACTGGATTCAGCGGTGGAAGCTCCACAAGTACGACGCACTTGATTACCGGTACTCACAACTCTGACTTGATGGCAACGGCTCGCGCCGGGATGTCGTCGTATGCCTTGCCGGTTGCTCCTGGCACGTACAACGTCACCTTGGCGATGGCCGAAACTGTGTGGGCCGTCAACGACAAGCGCAAGTTCAGCGCCACCGTTGAGGGCGTCGACGCCGTTAAGGACCTCGACCTCTACGAGCACTTCGGCGCGTACCGGGAAGTTGACGCTGGACTCACCGTTGCCGTCACCGACGGCATTCTCTCCATCAACTTCCAAGCGAAGTGGGATCAAGCAACGGTCTCAGCGATCATCGTCGAGCCCACGAATTCGTCACCGAGTCCGACGGTCTCGCTCACGTCACCGGCACCAACACCAACACCAACGACGCCGACGCCGACGCCGACGACTCCCACCCCGACTCCCACCCCGACGACTCCCACCCCGCCATCGATCGGTGGAAAGTTGACGTGGGCGCCGCCGGCCTTGGTGAATCCAATCTCGATCGCCTACCCCGAAGGGGCTGTGCCGCTTAAGTTGGATTCGTCGCGGGACTACATCCTGAAGTTGCCCTCCGGCCGGGCTCTCCACAACACGTACGGATTGACCATCAATGGTGGCCATAACGTCGTGATCGTCGGAGGAACCGTGAACGTCGGCGGCGGAGTCCCGGGCCTGGGGATTGTGGCCCGACGTGGTGCTTACTTCAAGGATCAGACCGGGACGCTCTTCCTGGAAGGCGTTCGGTTCCAATCACCTAGTAGTGCCTACCTGATGGAAGGAATTGACCTCAGTCAATCCAAGGGCGCCACGGTGATCATTCAGAACGTCGTGGTGGAGCACCTCGTTGGGTCACAGAGCACCAACCATGCCGACGGCTTGCAGACATGGGCCGGCCCAAACCGCCTGCTCATCGATCGGCTGTCCATCGACACCGGCTACCAGGGCATGTTCTTGCTTCCGAACCAGCACTTCAGCGGTTCTGTGCCGGTTCAGTGGGACTTCCGCCATGTCTATCTACACGGACAATCGAGTGCGAAGTACCTCATGTGGAAGCCCAGTGCGGCATTCAATTGGAAGATCAGCAACATCTACCTCCTCCACGACAGCGGACGAGCTCGATCGCTGATGCTGTATCCCAGCAGTGATCCACTCTTCGCCTCGGTATCGATGCTCAGCATTGGCGCCACAGCAACGGCACGAGTCGCTGACGATCCCCGCCTGTACGGCTCGGCCGCCGGGTCGACGTACCACAGCGGGGGCTATGCCTGACCTTTGATCATCTGGCCGTCCAGGTCACGATCCTGAACGGCCAGATGACGAAGTTGCGGTCACGACTTATCCTGTCCTTACACCCGAGTACTAGGTGTCGTCATCAACGACCGTGAAAAAAAATGGGCGGGGGGTTCCAGAGTGTCGCGCCCAGTGTCGACAACTCCTGCTCCGGTGGAACCCGACCTCGACCCTACGGCTACACCCGCACCGAATCGACGCGGTTGGATTGCAGTCGGCCTTGTCGCCGCGCTGGTACTCGCAATCGCCGCAATCTCGCTCTCTCGCGGTTCACGCGAGGCGGCCAAGGCGCCTTCCCCTACGGCCTCGCCGACACTTACCGGCATAGCGCCCGACCAAAAGTTGTCGTGGGCCCCCCCGGTATTGGTCAATCCAACAACGATCAAGGTGAACCCCAACACCCACAAACTCCACCTAGACCCAAATCGCGACTACCGTCTCGTCCTGCCCTCGACGCCGATCACGCTCAAGGGTGGACTCGTCATCCAAGGCGGGCACAACGTCGTAATGATCGGCGGACAAATCAACGTTCCGCCATCGAGCATCACGCCCACCCCCGTCGATCGACGAGGGCTCTACCTCAAAGACCAAACTGGGACTCTGCACATCGAGGGCGTTCGACTCAGCGGCGACTTGGCTGAGGGCATCGACCTCGACGAACAACTAGGCGCGACGGTGCAACTCGAAAATATTCTGGTGGACCAAGTCACCGGCTCGTACGCCGATAATCACGCCGACGTTCTGCAAGGTTGGGCCGGGCCCAACATCTTGCGAATTGATGGTTTGCAAGGCTCCAC
>JBBRLC010000159.1:0-4579 GCA_038231595.1 Candidatus Nanopelagicales bacterium
CTCACCGACGAAAACACTCTCGTCATTCAACTCGCGATGAATTCGACCAATGCCGCTTCGGCGAATGAGTTCGCGTGACAGAACCAACGATGAGCGTGCCCGTTGGCGGAGTTCGCGACCGTGCCTACGAACGTGAATTGCTCGTCCACCTCGCCAAGTTGCGCGCCTCTGACGATCCGGAAGATCAGCGGCAGGCCGCGAAACTTCGAGCTGACTTGATCCCACTTCACATTCCACTTGTTGAACACCTCGTACGCCGATTTCTTGATCGCGGCGAGCCGCACGACGATCTCCTGCAAGTCGGAACGATCGGCCTGATAAACGCCATCGACCGATTTGACCCCGACCGCGGAGTGGAGTTCTCGACGTACGCGACGCCAACCATCGTCGGCGAGATCAAACGCCACTTTCGCGACAAAGGCTGGGCCGTGCGCGTTCCACGTCGCCTTCAGGAAATACGCGCAGCGCTGACCAAGGCGACCGAGACTCTGTCCCATGACCTCGGCCGGGCGCCCACGGTTGCGGAGTTAGCGCGCAAACTTGATGTGAGCGAAGACGACGTACTCGAAGGGCTCGAGTCTGCCTCGGCGTACGCGACAGTCTCACTCGATGCGGGCTTTGATGACAGCGAGTCCGCCTCAATAACCGACACCCTCGGCTTTGACGATGAGGCGCTGGCGTTGGTGGAAGACCGGGCGACCTTGCGCCCACTGCTTGAGGCACTGCCCGAACGCGAACGCCGGATTGTCATGCTCCGGTTCTTTCATAACCTCACTCAGTCTCAAATCGCTGACGAGATCGGCGTCTCGCAGATGCACGTGTCGCGTTTGCTGACTCGCGCGTTGGTGAAGTTGCGCAAGGGAATGACTGACGCGCACGCGGACTAAACAGTTCGGAGGTGTGAAGGTGGCAGAGCAGTTCACGTCGATCGACGAATCCGACATCGTCGATCGCCTTCCCGACGCGGGCTCGGTGGTTGCCGAGGAAGAGGCCCAGCTGCTCGTCGCGACGGCAGGCGCGCCCGCGGATCTCGCGACCATGGTCGGCCGTCGCATCGCCGGGTTGCCGCTGGAGCACGTCTTAGGTTGGGTTTCGTTTTTCGGCGTGCGGATCGCCGTCGACGATGGCGTCTTTATCCCACGCCGACGAAGCGAATTTCTGGTGCAACAAGCAGTCGCCTGCACGCCAGCCGATGGTGTTGTCGTTGATTTGTGCTGCGGTTCGGGTACTTGTGGCGCCGCCATCGCTCACGCTGTGGGCCCGGTGTAACCACACGCGGTCGACATCGATCCGGTGGCTGTTGCGTGCGCGCGTACCAACCTCGAGCTCATCGACGGGATTGCCTACGAAGGTGATCTCTACGCTGCGCTCCCTCAATCGCTCGAGGGACGTGTTGACGTTGTGATCGCGAGCGCGCCGTACGTCCCCACCGCACACCTCCTTGTTGAGACAAGCGAGCGTCAGGCTTGTTGAGACAAGCGAGCGTCAGGCCGACGAGACGGCCGCGGCAGTTACCGCGTGCGACTTGATCGCTACCGTCGTACAGTCACGCGATTTCGAGGCAACGGTCGTGATCGGCGCTCACGGCACGGAATAAGAATGTGCGGATTGTCCGGTCTAGTGGGACCCATGTGACATTCATGCAGAAAGAAGGGGGTTAGCGGCCGAGGTGGGCTCGTAGCGCGGGGCTCAATCCGGCGGCAAGGCCGGTCGCCGCCATCAGTAAAATGATCACCGCAACCACGCGTACATACTCGGTGCCACTGAGCAGCGTCCATCCCACGATTAAGCCAAACATTTGCGCCACCACGAACGGCGCCCGGGCGAACCCGCGACCATCGATCAATCCCCTGAGGACCAGAAAAAGTCCACCCGCGAAGATCAGATAGATAGCGACTTCCACCGGCCACGCGGAGATCGTCCCCGGCGTACGAATCGCCGCCACCGCCACGCTGATCGCATATACCACGACGCCAAGGGTTTCCAGGGCGGCAATCGCAATCGCGACGCGTACCTGAACCAATTGCCTGGTTGGTTGAGGTTCGAGGCCCGAATCCGGTTTACCCGTTGAGTCAACCGCTTCATCGGGTTTACCCGATGCGTCAGCTGCGTCGTCCTTGGGTGTACGAGCCACAGGACCGACCCTAACCTCGACCCGTACGCTAACCACGTGCGCGTCCTGCTCGTCGTCAATCCCAACGCAACGGCCACCACCGCCCGGGGCCGCGAGGTTGTCGTGCATGCGCTGTCCGCCGATCACGACGTTGAAGTCGTCGAAACGAACCACCGGGGTCATGCGATCGAGCTGGGTGCGCGTGCTCGTGCCGAAGGTCGCGAATTGGTCATCACACTTGGTGGCGATGGCACCATCAATGAGGTTGTCAACGGCATGTTGGGTGATGCCGGACCTGGCGACGACGTCCCGCTGTTGGCCACGGTTCCTGGAGGCAGCGCCAACGTGTTCGCGCGCTCGCTGGGACTGCCGGCAGACGCGATCGAAGCGACCGGGGAATTGCTCGATGCCGTACGGCACAAGCGAGTGCGCACAATTGGGTTGGGACAGGCAGATCAACGTTGGTTCTGTTCCAACGCCGGAGTCGGTCTCGACGCAGAAATCATCGAGGCAATGGAATCGCGGCGGGCCAAGGGTCAGCGGGCGACGACGGCACGGTACGTGTCGACAACACTTCGGCACTACTTCACCGGGACAGATCGCCGTACGCCCGCACTCACGCTTACGCGACCGGGACAATCACCCATCGAAGGCATCTTCGTCGCGCTGATCCAAAACACGTCACCGTGGACGTACTTCGGTCCGATTGCCCTTGACCCCTGCCCGCGCGCGTCATTCGACACTGGGTTGGACCTTTTTGGCGTTCGCCGTCTCGGTGTCGTGTCGACTTTGCGCTACACCCGTCGAATGGTCATGGCCAGCCGCGGACCCGCCAGTGGTCCCGGACTGGTGACCTTGCATGACGCGGCTCAGTTGACGCTGACAGCCTCGCGACCCACTCCACTTCAAGTCGATGGTGACAGTTGCGGTCGGATCGAGGAAGTCGTGTTTCGCTCGATCCCGTCAGCGCTACGCGTACTTGCTTAGCTGGCCAACTCGCGCGAGGTGGATTCGACGAGGCGCGCGTGTTCGACGACGAGCTCAACGAATCGTTGCGGGTCATATCGATGTGGCTCGTGACCGGCGCCGGGGAAAATGACTAGCCGAGCCTCAGGCAATAACTCCAGGGTCGAGTGCGCGTGCGCTATCGGGATGATCGGGTCGCGGTCACCCCAAATCAACAACGTGGGGATGCGGGGTGCGCCTGCCAACTTCTCGCGGGCCGACACTCGCTGTCCCGAAACACCGACAACCTCGCGCAGAGTGGCCAGAAAGGCTGTACGCGCCGCCGGTTCGGCCAACCTGCTCAGCGTGTCGAGAGAGTCGTGGGAGAGGAAACTGGGACAGAGCCCGACGCGCGACAAGGTTCGACTCACGAAATCGACGGCCGCGACCGTACGAGGATGAGCGATGAGCGGGAGGACGAGTTCGGCTCCGGGCAGCGATGCAGCCCGCAGTAGCGGAAAGGTTTCCCGCCCGAGTCCGCCACTGGCGACCAGCACGAGTCCGAGGCAACGCTCAGGGAATTGGTAGGCGAACTGCATCGCGATTCCGCCACCTAAGGAGTGCCCCACGAGCAAGCAGCGATCGTGCCCGAGGAACTCAAGCAGGTCGCGTACGCAACAAGCCAAGGCGCCCAAGCTGTAGTCCCCGCCCGCGCCACCGGCGCTGCGTGATTGACCGTGACCAGGAAGATCGAGGACGACCACGTGCAGCCCGGACTCCGCGAGGCCGGCAATGGCCGGATCCCAACCCGTGCTTTCGGCGCCGATCCCGTGGATGAGCACCGTCACCGGTCCGCGCCCCGGGATGTCGCGATAGGCGAGTTCCTGGCCGTAGAGCGTCACCCGCTGCAGCGGGGCCCGCAGTGCGGGCTTCGAGCGACCTCGCGGTGCGTGCTGACTCATCATTCTCCTACTCGCCAGTAACCTACGTTAGCGTAAGTTACTGGCGTGGCCTCCCAGTGTCAAACAGGTCATTCGGGGCGTGTTGACGAGCGAAACCGTCGTATTCCGCAACTTCGTGTGATGAATGCGACAGCGCTAGTGGGTCCTGGAACCGGTCAAAGCCCTTGCCTCTCCGCACCGGGCATGCGAGTCTCCTCAGGTCGTACGCCCCGATCGGGTGCGCGACACCCCAATGACCCGGAACCGGGCCGATATTCGGCCCGGACGTCGTACGCCCTGGCTCGTGACCACATTCACAAGCCGAGGTGTTCGACTCGATGACCCCCACGTCATCGTCCGTCCCCAGGGGTCAGCACCGTCGCTCTGCGCAGCGACGTTCGAGGAGGACTTGATGGATTGGCGTCACCAGGCCGCGTGCCGTGACGAGGACCCGGAGCTGTTCTTCCCGATCGGCAATACCGGCCCTGCGCTGCTGCAGATCGAGGAGGCTCGCGCCGTCTGCAATCGCTGCGATGTCATTGAATCGTGCCTCCAGTGGGCGCTCGAGAGTGGACAAGAC
>JBBRLC010000160.1:0-4558 GCA_038231595.1 Candidatus Nanopelagicales bacterium
AGCGACCTGATACTTCAAGCTCCCTCGGAGATCCTTTGGTTCCATCCACGGCAAGGTGACCTGTCGTACGACGACGCGCTGATTCGCGACACCGAGGACGACCTTCTTGCTGCTGAACTTGGCAGACGTCCAGAGCGACTTGATCGCGTCGGCAACAGCGTCGGCATCGGCGACTTCGCCGTCCCGGACAGCCCCGTGGGGCAATGCAACTTGGCCGAATCGGTCGAGCGTCAGGTTGCCGTTCGACACAGTTACTTGTGCCGCCCGTACTCCTGACGTGCCGATGTCCAAGCCGATGGCGGTGTGTGAAGCCACGACGACGGGTCCCTTCCGATGGCCTGCGCACCGGATGCGACAGGCTCTTCCTCACCCGAAATCGGTTGTGGGAAGGGCTGGCTTGAGCCTTAACGCCCAAAAAAGTCATTCGATTTGTCGGATTGAACGGGATCCGCGGAGTTTTCGTCGCTCACAAACCGACAGCGGAGGTGTACCACGTCGCGATGGACTGCCCGACAAAGATCGCCAGGAAGGCCCCCACGATCATGTACGGGCCGTACGGGATCTTGGTCTTTCGCCCGCCCCGACCTGCCAGGATCAAGGCGATTCCGCCGAGCCCGCCGAGCAGGAAACCGAGGAATCCGCCAACTGCCAAGGTTCCCCAACCCAACCAGCCCAGGTAGATACCGAGTACGCCGGCGAGTTTGACGTCGCCGAAGCCCATCCCGGCTGGGTAGATGAACACGATGATGAAGTAGACGGCGTACAAGATCGCCCCTCCAGCCATCGCGCGCAGATAGTCCGACCAGAGCCCGTCGATCGCAGCGGGCAGCAACAGCAACGCGGCTGCAATCGGGTAGGACGGCAGCGTGAGGACGTTCGGCAAGCGTTGGGTGTCGAAATCGATAAAAGCCAACGCAATCCCAATCGCCGCGAGATAGAGATACGCCGGCAACGCCCACGACGCTCCGAACTTGACCGCGAATGCGACGAACGCGATTGCGGTGAGCAACTCCACCGCGGGATAGCGCATTGAGATGGGCTCGCCGCAGTGTCGGCAGTGTCCCCGCAACAACAACCAACTGAGCACCGGGATGTTGTCGCGGGGCGAGATCTCCTTGTTGCATCCGGGGCAATGCGATCTGGGGTGATTGACCGACTCCCCGCGTGGCACGCGGTAGATGACGACGTTCAGGAACGAACCGATCAGCAAGCCGATGAGGGCGCATAGCGCAGTGAAGGCGAGCACTGGTGGAGCCTAGAAGCCAACGTCGAGGAGGGCAGCCAGCGACTCGCGGCTGCCCTCCTCGATCTTTGATCGTTGTCCTGCTAGTAGGCCGGCGATAGTTCAGACCACTGACTCGGGCCGAATGCTGATGAAACCGGGTCGAGGAACTTTGGTGGTGAGGAGTACTTCAACCGCGGGTCGTAGACGTAGTTCTTGATGAATCCAGTTCCAGACCCACCACCGGTCCCGACAATCCCGCGGTATCGCTGCGCGATGGCGCCGGTGATGTTGAGCGTGCCAAGCGGATTTCCGCTGTTGTAGTTCTGAACGCGGAAGGAGTGGTTAACCGAGAGAATCGCCGCACTGATCCGGGAGTTAGTGAAAACCGCGGAGTGGCCAGACACGTTGAGATTCGACGAGGAACCAGACCAACTCGTGCAGGTGGCGCCCGAGTGCGCCAAGCAGGTCTTGCCGTACGGGTGGTAGACCTCGATGTAGTTGTTGGCGATCAAACCGAGCATGTCATTGGCGCCGGTGCCTGTGTTGTAGTCGATATGCCACGTCGCGATGATGCTGTTCTCGGCCGCAATCGTGAGAGCTCCCGAGAGAGTCCCCTCCACGAACACGTCACCCGCTGTGCAGGAGTACGTCGAGACGTCGCCCTCTTGCGGGTATCCCAACCGGTTGCCACTGGCGGTACACGCCGGCGACGGAGACGAGTTGGTGTACGCGTCCGCCGGACTCGGCACGTTCTGCACGTAGAGAACACCGTTCTGAGGCAAGGCAAGGTTGTTGCCGGTCCCGCATCGGCCCTGCGAGCGGTTGGCGGCGGCCGTACTCGTCGGGCTGGTGACGTTCATCGTGCCGTTGTTGTTCAGGACGACCCTTGTCGGGCCTGAGTAAAGGCACCCAGGCGTCGGTGTGTAAGCCGGATTGACTTCGCGTTTCAACGAGCCATTTGTCGGAGGCATCGTCAGCGGATCCACCGATTTTGGATCACCCGAGCGAGCGAAGTAGGGGGTCTTGGAGTTGTCGCATGCTTCGCGATAACGCTTGCCGGAGGCCGGCTTGTACGACGTCGAGGTGTCACCCATGAAGGCTGGGCCCTTGTTCGGGCTACCGCTTCGATTTCCACTGCACGCGAGGAATGCGTCGTTGGTGTGCAGAGGTCCGTTGATGGTGTCTGCGGTCGCGAACTGAATATCGGTGCACTGACCACCGCCCGTCGGGCGCCCGTTGTACCAGTACTTTGAGCAGTTGGTTTGCGCTTGAGCGGGGGTGTACTCACCGCTACCGGTGTAGAGCGCGGGGTCTTTGGTTTCGAAGTCAGTGAAGTAGAGGAAGTCGATGAAACTACGACGGCGCAAGAAGGCTTCGACCGTCCGTACCTGGGTTCCAACCTTCCCACTCGACCGAATTTGCAGCAAGCCACGACCGGCAAACTGCGAGTTGTTGATCTCGTAGCGGAACTGACCGCGTCCGGTGGTTCCGGGAAGGCTCACCCAGCCCGTGAACGCTGCGTTGCCGCCCGTTCCAGTGATCGAGCTACCCGTCGTATAGGGATTCGACGCATTGCCGAATTGCCAGTACGTACCGTCTTCGTTCAGGTGCGACACGTACTCATCGATGCCGGATTGCGCAGCGGCTAAGGCCGCTTGCCAATCCTCGTCGTTATGGACCTGCTTGAGCTGATTCACGGTGAATGCGGCAGTCGCACTTAAGAGCAGGGTCAAGACCGCACTGACGGCGAGCACCGCGACGATCGCGAGGCCACGTTCATCGCCCGGCTCCAAGCCCATGTGCCGGCGCAACGCAACAAAGACTCCAGTTTTCATCGCTTAACCACTCCAAGGTTAGGCAGCACCACGGTGCTACTGATCGTGACGTCGGCGCCCTTTGCTGGGTTTGCGTTGACGATTGCGGTGATGTCCACGCTTCGTACCAGTGAGAGCACCGTGGTATCGGTGGTTGTTTGGGGCGAGACTGGAGCGCCGTTGGCGTCGTTGTAGACGAACAACGTTGCCCCAGCGGGAATCTTCGAGGCGATGATCTCGACGCGCGGGGTCGTTCCAAAGGTCCAGTAGGGCGCATTCGATGTGTCCGCGGGCCACTGAGTTTCAATCAGGTCGCGCGTCGCGTTGATTGAGTATTGAATCTTGGTAGGTGCAGCCCCGAGGCTCGCGTACACCGTCATAGTCGTCGGACCGATCGATGCGAACGCGGGCAGATTGGAACTTCCACTTACGGGGATTTCGGTACCGGCACGGATCGCCTTGGTCATGCGATTCATTCCGACCCGAGCGATGTCGAGGCTCTCGCCGGTGGCTTGTTCGCGCACAACGGTTCCACTGATGATCGTGACCGTCGTGACCATCATCGTTCCCACGATAGATAGCAGAACCATCGTGACAAGGAGTTCGGCCATGGTGAAGCCACCCTGACGCGACGTCCGGCTCCGCAAGAACCTCCTCATGCCCCTCATGCGACGGTCACCAATGCTGTGTTCACACCGCTTACGGTGGGATTCAACGTGTAGGACGTGTTAGACGTACCCGGTAACGCAGTGCTGAATTTCCACTTACCCCATGGCAGGGAGACGTTGACCGTCCCCGTCGCATCCGTGGCAGGAAGCGTGTAGCTCTCGCCGGTCGGGCAGCCGGCGTCGGTGCCGGAACCTGGATCATGGGTCACCGTGACTACTGCCCCAGACACGGGCAGCGACAGCAACGTTTGAACCCGCACCGAAACCTGAGCCATCGGAACCGCGGCCGAACTCGTGGCTCCGGGAGTCATCGAGACCGGACCGGCGCGGTTGCCACCCACGTAGTACGGGCCGGTGCCCGAATTTCCCTCAGGGTCTGCATCCGCGCACGCACCAGCAAAGTATTCATAACCCGAGGCGAACGGGTAGCGACCCGTCAAAGTGCGAGTCACTCCCGCGCCAGGGAAGGTTAGTTTTCCAGATGGGATGATGGTCGGGTTCGCAATCGTCACCGGACCGGTGGTGACCGCCGGGAACGTGCCAGTCGGTAGTGTCAAGATCAACGTCGAGGCCCGGTCCATCTCGAAGGCCATCTGCGTCGTCGAGCCCGTACTCACCGACGACGACTGCGATGGGTTAGCTGCCCCTTGCGGAGTCACGTATCCAGCGAGTGAGGCCGAAACCGTGTACGAACCGGCCGACAGGCTGTCCACGAAGGCGCAGCCGTGATCGTCGGTGAAGACGTCGGCGTTGTCCGGTCCAGTGACGATGACTTCGACCCCTTCGACCGGGTCGCCTGTGGCGTCGGTGACCTTGGTCCCGATATTGCCTGTCAGCGGGTCGAAACTTCC
>JBBRLC010000161.1:0-4547 GCA_038231595.1 Candidatus Nanopelagicales bacterium
AGGCCTATTGCTCTCCTGTCGCTCATCTGCGCGATAAGTCCTGGTTATGACGCTGGCCTTCAGCCGCGAGCGTGCCGAAGGTGAGCAGGAATCCCCCAACTACGAGGAGCTCCACATGAACCGACGTACGAGAGTTGCCGTCACATTTGTCGCCGTCACCGGTTTAGTTGGCGCCGCGGGAGCCGTGGGGCTCGCGGCCGCGCCAAAGTCTGGATCGTCATCCGTTTCGCCCTCGCCGTCCGCTGACAAGAACGCTCAGGATCGTCTGCGGGCCCAGGTAGCGGCGCTTGATCTCCAGGCTGCGCAAATCCGTCGTCAAGCCGAAATCGCGGCACTGGATCTCAAGAAGAGTCTTGACGCCCGCCAACTCCAACAAGCTGCGGCTCGGCGCGCGGCGAAGTTGTCCGCTACGCAGGCAACGGCGACATCGAGCTCGCCGTCAGTGAGTCCATCGGCCGATTCCAGCAATCAGTCAGACAATCCCGAAACCAGCCCTGACGCCGATGACGTGAATGAAGTCAGCGGCACCAACGATGATCAAGAGAACCAGCCCGCTGACAATCTTGGCGACGGACATTCGGATGACCAGGGCGATTCTCAGCAACATGACTAACTCTCGCTGGGGGCATCGGCGTTGGTCTGTGGCAACGCTGATGGCCCCAACCGCCGCTGCAGTATTTGCGGCGACTACTTCGTGGGCGGCGCAACACAGCCCAATCCCCGTTGCTGCGCCGCCGCCACGAAGTCCAGTGGCCGCGAAGGTGGATCCGGCAATCGCGTCGTTGGAGTTGGCCTTCAAGCGGGAACAAGTAAGCGTCGCCGCGTTGAGGGTGCAACTTGCGGCGCTCAGAACCCAAGCCCAGGCGATTCGCGTGGCGGCCCGATCCGCGTCGTCTCCAACGTCGCTGGGAGGTGGGGCAAAGTCACCTTCGACGTGGCGCTCCAACTCGCACTCATCGCGAACGGCGAAAAGATCCTCGAACCAATCACCTCGGGCGACACCCAAACCGCCGCCTCCGCCCGCGCAAGGAAGCACAGGTGCATCGGGCGCGGTGAAGCCATGAAAGCCTCGCAAGTTGGAGTGAGCGACGAGATGACGCGATCCGACCAAGCCGTTCGTCACTTCGACCTGCAAAGAGAGTTTCGCGCAATGACATCCGACATCAACATGTGGATTGTTGACCCTAAGTCGCACGCAACTTCGGCTCTTGACGCGGCTCAGGATGTCTTTCGTCGCGTGGAGGTGGCGTGCACGCGCTTTGATGGCACAAGCCCGCTCATGCAAGCCAATAGGGCGGGCCGGCATTGGCGCGAAGTACCGCTTGAGTGTGTCGATGCCGTGGCAGAAGCGGCGGAAGCCCACCGAGTAACGGGTGGCTTGTTCGATCCGCGAGTGCTCGGAAGTCTCGAACGAATTGGATACTCCGCCTCGCTTCCCTTCGAGGCGGGAACCGTTTCGGTCAGCTCGACCGCAACTGCTCCTAAAGACACCGCGCGACGAGTACGAGTCCGTTGGAAGCCAGGAGTCAGCCGCGAGCGAAGTGCGGTGAGAATCGGTCGTGTACCGATCGATCTCGGCGGGATAGGTAAAGGTCTTGCCGTGCGCTGGGCCGCCGCCGAGTTGAGATTGGCCGGTCGCGCCTCTCTTATTCAGGCTGGAGGCGATTGCTACGCCGGCGGTGACGGTCTTGACGGTGAGGGCTGGTCCATCGCGGTTGAAGATCCATTTGGCGCGTCCGAGCCAATCGCCGTACTCCGCCTCTCGGACTGTGCCGTCGCCACGTCCTCCATTCGCCTCCGCCGCTGGGTGGCTGATGGGCGCGCGGTGCATCACCTGATCGATCCCCGAACTGGGTCTCCTGCCGATTCGGGACTGGTGGCGGTGACCGTCGTGGATGGCGACCCCGCCATGGCTGAGGTATGGAGCAAGGCGCTCTTTGTCGCGGGAAAGGGCGGACTTCGCCGGATTGCCGTCCGTCACAAAATTGCGGCGTTGTGGGTCGATGAGGACGGGCGGGTCGCAAGTAGTGAGGCGATGAAGCCGTACCTTCTCTGGCAGGCGACCGATGTCGACTGATTCGGAGCTTGGGCACCCACGAGTTCGACGCCTACTGCGAAATACTGCGATGACCGTCGTCATAGTGTTCAGTTCCGTTCTGACGTGCTGGTTAGTGGGAACTGCTGCGCTGTCGTTGGTCGGTAATCGAAATGCTCCGTGGATTCTTGGGCGAGCAGCTGGAATAACCTCGTATATTCTTTTACTCGCGCTCGTCACTCTCGGCCTGGTGTTGTCACATCCTCGGCGGAGTCGAATCCGTCGACCCAGCGCAACAACTCGGATTCGCGCGCACGTGGCACTCGCGGTCTTCACACTCGTTTTCACCGTCCTGCACGTCGTGGTGTTGGCGACGGATTCGTATGCCGGCGTTGGATTTTTTGGCTCTCTGGTTCCCATGGGATCTACGTATCGACCGGTTCCGGTGACTCTTGGGGTCATCGGACTCTATGCAGGTCTTCTTGCTGGCCTCACCGCTTCGCTGGCTGGCCGATTCATCGGTCGGATCTGGTGGCCGATTCACAAGATCTCAGCGATTTCACTTGTCTTGGTGTGGGGTCACGGGTTCCTAGCAGGGAGTGATAGTCCTGTCATGGCGATCTTCTACGTCGGCACGGCGGCCTTAGTTCTAGGTGTTGGAATCAGCCGATACGTGGCGCAGACGCCGAGCGATTTGGTCGACGATCTGAGTTCGGCGGCCGATGCACTCGGGGAGCACCGTGCGCCGGTTGGTTATTTCGCGGGTCAAGGTGGGCCGCGCCCATGACGCTGCACCACAACCTGCGTCTCGTTGCCCCGCCGTCGGCTCAGCCGGTGGCGAAGATGCTTGATGACGTTGTCATCTTTCCGGTACTCGGATCGACCCCGCTCGTCGCACCTGAAGGCGATGACCTGAGTCGCCACCTAATGCGCTACGGCGATCGCCCGGTGGTGCAGGGTTCTGAAGGGCTCGCGCTCATCACTCGAATGCACGACGTCGGACTCACTGGTCGCGGAGGCGGCCACTTTCCAACCGGCCGAAAGTGGGAATCAGTTCGTCGTGCAGGCCCCGGCGTCATCGCGGTGGCCAACGGCGCGGAAGGCGAACCTGCTAGTGGCAAGGACGCGGCGCTCCTGCAGCAACGGCCCCACCTGGTGGTCGACGGGTTGGTGTGCGCGGCAGAAGCGGTGGGAGCCTCTGAGTGTGTCGTGTGGTTGCACCGTGGGGCGCACAGAACGCGAAGCGTGCTAGAGCGAGCGCTCCATGATCGTCTCGCACGCGGACTCATGGAACCTCGCATCCGTATCGAACTCGGGCCCGATCGTTATCTCACGGGTGAGGCGACTGCCGTGATGCGAGCTCTCGCTGGTGGACCGGCGCTCCCGCAAATGGCTCGCAACCCGGCAGCTCCATGGGGCGACGGAAATCGCCCGATCCTGGTCAACAACGTCGAGACCCTCGCTCGCACGGCGATACTCGCGCGTACCGAGGTTGCTGAATACCGGCGTACGTCGCTCGTCACCGTGGTCAACCACGATAGAAGAGTTGTTTGCGAAGTCGAACCCTGGGAGAAGGTGGCTGACCTCGTGGGTGCCCACTGGCGCTCTCCTGATGGCGTCGGATTTGATGCACCTCAGGCAATCTTGCTTGGTGGCTACGGCGGAAGTTGGGTCCCGTGGTTTCTTGCGGCCGGACTCGACGTGGATCCGGATGCCTTTCGTAGCCAAGGCCTTTCGATCGGAGCAGGCGTCATCGCACCGCTGCCCTCGGATGCTTGTGGCATCGCCGAGGCAGCGTCGTTGGTCAGGTATTTGTCTGACTCGAGCGCCCGACAATGTGGACCGTGCCTGTTCGGGCTCGCCGCGGTTGCTGAGTTGATGGCCGATCTGGCGAGTGGATCCATGGGTCGAGCCGAACACCGACGGTTAGACCGGTTCTTGGGTGACATCGTCGGTCGGGGGGCCTGCAAGCACCCTGATGGCGCTGTTCGGATGCTTTCCTCGGCATTCAGCACGTTCGCCGAGGATGTTCACTCGCACCGCACACGCGGACACTGTCTCGTAACGACACGGACAACTAATTCGTGCAATGTTCTGCCAATCCCGGTACGAGCATGAATGGGCGCCTTCGCTCACCAAGCAGTACGGCGTCAATTGGCCCGGTGGCGCACCTGCGGGTGGACCCAGTCTTGTGTGACGGCGTTGGTCTTTGCGCACTCATCGCCCCGGCATTGATCGCCGTCGATGCCTGGGGGTATCCGATCTTGTCGGACGGGCCGGTGGCCCGGCGCGACGTGAGAAGCGCAAAGGCTGCAGTTGCAGCATGCCCACGACGTGCCTTGTTTCTTGTTGGCGAGTGACTCAGGGGGCTGCGTGTTTGTCAGCGCGGAAACATCGTGTCGAGCAACGCGACAAGGTCAAGTTCGGAGGCTGAGTCTTGCGTCTCTGGCACTTCCTCAGGGAGACGAGCGAGGACAGCGAGTCCGATTCCAGCGGCGCTGATCGTTTGGTC